>DATMNJ010000051.1:0-7701 GCA_035569175.1 Thermoanaerobaculia bacterium
GCACGCTCGCCGCGGCCGCCTTCGCGCGTCTCGTCTTCAACCCGATGCTCTGGAGCTACCATCCCCGCGCCGCGACGCCGATCTTCAACTGGTACCTCTACACGTTTGGAATCCCGGCCGTCGCCTTTCTCGCCGCGGCGCACTGGGTCCGAGACGACGCGTCCGCGCTGGAACTCCGCCTGCCCGAGGGGCTGCGAATCTTTGCCGGCATCACCCTGTTCGTCCTCCTGAACGTAGAGATCGCCGACTTCTACTCGACCGGAGCGACGCTCGACTTTCGCCTGAACGGGGGAGGACTCGCCCAGGACATGACGTACTCGCTCTCCTGGGGTCTCTTCGCCCTGATCCTGCTCTTCATCGGCATCGCGCGCTCGTCGAAACCCGCCCGGGCCGCCGCGCTCCTCGTCCTGCTCCTGACGATCGGCAAGGTCTTCCTGCACGACCTCTGGGATCTCGGCGCTCTCTACCGCGTGGGCTCGATCGTGGGACTCGCGTTCGCGCTGCTCGCCGTGTCGTTCCTCACGCAGAGGTACGTGTTCTCCAAGGACCAGCCGTGAAGACGGCGGCCCTCCTGGCTGCCGCGGTCTTCGCACTTGCCGCGCCGCCCAAGGCCTTTCGATTCTCCCGCCCGATCGAGGCGCGGCCGGGCTGGATGCGACTCGACCTTCCCGATGACGTCCTCGACGCCTGCCGGGCCGGGCTGCCCGACCTGCGGGTCGTCGACCAGGCGGGCGAGGAGGTCCCATTCGCGTTCGAACAGGATCTCGCCGCCACGTCCCGCCGCCTTCCCGTGGAGAATCTCGAGTCGACGGACAAGACCGACACCCTCGGGGAGATCGATCGTGGCCCGAACGCCGGATTCGCGGACGCGGTGACGTTCGAGATCGCCGGCGCCGATTTCCTCAAGCCCGTGCGTCTCGAGAGCTCCGACGACCGGGCCGCATGGAAGGATGCGGCGAAAGGCTCGATCTTCGCGACCGCCGACGCGCGGATGCTGACGCTCCGGTTGCCGGCGAACGATCGCAGGTACCTGCGCTTTCGCTTCGACGACCGCAACGGGCCCGCCGTGCGCCCCGAGGCGGTGCTCGTGCACGCCCGCGTCGACGACGCGCAAGGGCCGCCCCTCGAGCGCCCGCTGACGCTCTCCTCGATCGCCTCCGATCGCGACGGCGTATCGCGGTACGCGGCCGCTCTCCCGGCGGCCAACCTTGCCGTCACGGCCCTGCGCTTCCAGGCGCAGGACCCGGCCTTCTCGCGAGCGGTGCGCGTCTACGAGCGCGTGTTCTTCCGGGACGAGGTCGTCCGGCGGCTGGTCGCCGAGGGCAGGCTCGCGCGCGCTCCAGGAAACGACGGCAATATCGACCTGCCGATTGCCGAGCCCTCCGGCCGGAACCTCGAAATCGAAATCGAGAACGGTGACTCGCCGGCCCTGAAAGGGCTTCGCGTCGGCGCGCTCTCCCGCGGGCGGACGCTGCGATTCCTCGTTCCGGAAACGGCGGGTCTCCGGTTGCTCTACGGCTCGCCCATCGCACGCGCGCCGCGCTACGACCTCGCACGCTCCTTCGGGGCCGGCACGCCGGCGGCGACCGGCGAGGCGACTCTCGGTGTCTCGACGACCAGCGACGCCATCGTTCCTCCCGTTTCAGCGCCTGCGCGCGTGCCGCTGATCGATCCCGAAAAATGGACGTCCCGGCGCCCGATCCAGTTGCCGCCATCCGGGGGCGTGGCGTTTCTCGATTTCTACGACCTCGAGCGCGGACTTGCCGACATCCGCATCGTCGACGCGATGAACCGTCAGATCCCGTTCGTCGTCGAACAGGGTTCCCACGAGCATCGACACGAGGTGCGTCTCGAGCCCACGAACACGGGGACGCGGACGACGGCGCGGATTCTCGATCTCGAGAACGCGGACGCGTTGAACGCGATCGAGATCGCCGCCAGCGGACCCGACTATTTTTCGCGTGAGGTCTCGGTCGTGGAGGAGCGTCGCGACGGGCGCGGCGTGACCGAAGCGAGAACGCTCGGCACCGCGCGATGGGAGCGGAAACCGGACGAACGCGCGCCCGTCCTGAGAATTCCCATCGCGAGGCCCGTGGACGTCCGAGACCCGCTCTCGATCGAGATCGAGAACGGCGAGAACGTCCCCATCACGCTCACTCACGGGTGGGCGCTGACCTCCGCCGTTCGCATCGATTTCATGTTCAATGCCGGTGAACCGCTGTACGTCCTGTCGGGCAACCGCGAGGCCTCATCGCCCGCGTACGATCTCGACATGCTCGCCAGCACGGTCCTTTCGTTGCCCGCGAACGCAGCCGGTTTGGGACCGGCGGCCGAGATGGCTCCGCCGAAGGCGCCCCTTGCCGCATGGTTTTGGGTCGCAATCGGCGTCACCGTGAGCCTGCTCGTCTTCGAGCTCGCGCGAACCCTCAAGCGCGGCGCCTGACGGGCTCCTGTACGATCCGCCCAACAGGAGGGTGCACCATGTCGGGATCCCGCAGGGACTTCCTCGCGCGCACCGCCGCCGGACTCGTGGGAGCCGCCGCCGCCCGCAAGGCGCTCGCGAACCAGCAACCGCCCGCTCCGGTTCCGCAGCCGACGCCCGTCGAAGGCACGCCGCCCGCTTTTGGAACCGCGCCGGCGGTCGGACCCGAAATCACGGTCGCGACGCTGACCGACGCGGAGAAGCTCGTCCGCATCGAAATGACGCAGGCCGACAAGCAGCAGGCGGCGAGCAGCTGGCCGCAGACGATGGCGTCGACGATGGAGCGTCGTACGGGACCACGCAAGGTGGAGCTCGAGACGACACTCTCTCCCGCGACGCGCTGGAACCCTCTGATCCCCGGCGTCTCCGCGGGCCCGACCCGCGACCGCTTCGTGCGCTCTGTCGGCAAGCCCGTACCCCTACCCAAGCGCGACGAGGACATCGCGTTCGCCACGGTCGCGGCGCAGTCGCGCTGGATCGAGTCGCGCGCGCTGACCTCGGAGCGCCTGACGCGCATCTACCTGGCGCGAATGGAACACTTCGACCCGAAGTTGAAGTGCATCATCACGCCGACGCGCGAGCTCGCGCTCGAGCAGGCCCGGCGCGCGGACGCCGAGATCGCGGCGGGCAAGTACCGCGGGCCGCTCCACGGCATCCCGTTCGGCGTCAAGGACCTGCTCGACACGAAGGGAATCCTGACGACCTATGGTGCCGAGCCGTTTCGCAAGCGCGTTCCGGACGCCGACGCGATCGTCGTCGCGCGGCTCTACGACGCGGGCGCGGTGCTCGTGGCGAAGCTCTCGCTCGGCGCTCTGGCCTTGAACGACGTGTGGTTCGGCGGACAGACGATGAATCCCTGGCTCATCGAGGAAGGCTCGGGAGGCAGCAGCGCCGGACCGGGCTCGGCAACGGCGGCCGCCCTGGTCGGCTTCTCGGTGGGCAGCGAGACGGGAGGCAGCATCATCGATCCGGCGATGCGCTGCGGCCTCGCGGGCCTGCGCCCGACGTTCGGACGCGTCGCGCGCACGGGCGCGATGACGCTCTGCTGGTCGCTCGACAAGCTCGGTCCCATGACGCGCGGCGTCGAGGACACGATGCTCGTCCTCGCGGCGATCACCGGGCCCGATGCAGGCGACCTCTCGAGCCTGCCGAGCCACCTCGACTTCGACGCGAGCGGTCCGGTCAAGGGGCTCAAGGTCGGGTTCATCCCGGCCTGGATGAACGAGAGCCCGGCGACCGACGTGGACCGGGCGGCGATTCCGGCCATCCGCCGCCTCGGCATGATTCCCGTCGAGGTCGGCCTGCCCGACTGGCCGTACGGCTCGCTCAACACGGTCCTCTTCGCGGAGGCGGCCGCGTCGTTCGAGGAGCTCACGCTTTCGCATGGCCTCGACCAGCTCAGGGCCCAGGTGCCCGACGCGTGGCCGAACATCTTCCGCCAGTCGCGCTTCCTCTCGGCCGTGGACTACGTCCAGGCCGACCGCCTTCGGCGCAAGGTCGCGATCGAGATGATGAAGCTCTTCGACAAGGTGGACGTGCTCCTCGTGCCGTCGCTGCGCGACGAAATCCTGACGATCACGAACTTCACCGGCCATCCCGCCCTCGTCTTGCGCGCGGGCTTCATCGAGGTGACGCAGGCCCGCAGCGACTGGGCACCGGATCCGAAGAACCCGATGCCGACCTTCTCCTCGAAGCGGCGAGTCCCTCATGGGATCTCGCTCATCGGCCGCATGTTCGACGAGGGCACGATCGCGACCGCCGGCATCGCCCTCGAACGCGCGTTCGGCGTCGCCGCGGAGCGGCCGCCGGGGTTCTAGGTACACGGCGCCGGCGCCGCCCGCCGTCCCGTCTATGATCCGCGCATGGAAGCCGCTGCCGCACCCGACCCGCCCTCGAGCCGGCCGAGATCGGTGACGATCGTCGGCGGGGCGTTCCTCGCCCTGTCGTCGCTGCGGTTCCTCCTGGACTGCCTCGGCTGGATCGTCTGGAAACTCGGGGACGCGGAACGGGTCGTCCGGTTTTTCCTGCCGACGGCCAGCCGCGGCGTCGTCCCGCTCGATTGGATCCTCCGGCACTTTGCCGTGGTGGTCGCGTGCCAGGGGGCCGTGGCGGCGTTGGTGGCCGTCATCTCGTACAACTTCCTCCGCCTGCGCCCGTGGGCACGGCCGGCACTGGAGAGCCTGTGCTGGATTGCGCTGGCCGTGACGCTCGCGATCGCGTGCGCCTTCGGCCTCGCCGTGACACGCCTCCCCGCGGGTCCGGAGGCGCGCGGCCTGTCGGCGTCCGTCGCATCGCTCTGCGCCGTGGCCGCCCTGTTTGGAGCGGCGACCTGGACGATCCGGCAGCCGCGCGTCCGCCAGGCCTTCGCGACGGGCGCCCGTTCGGCATTTCAAGAAAGGGGCAATCCATGAAACGCGGGGCAACGGCGCAGTGGCGCGGGGACTTGAGAACGGGAAAGGGCTCTCTCACGACCGAGAGCGGCGTCCTCGACGGCGCGCGCTACTCGTTCACGACCCCGTTCGAGGGCGAAAAGGGCACCAACCCGGAGGAGCTCGTCGCGGCGGCCCACGCGGGCTGCTTCACGATGGCGGTCTCCGCGGAGCTCGGCAAGGTCAACCTCACCGCCGAGAGCCTGCAGACGACGGCGGTGGTGTCGCTCGAGAAGGACGCCGGCGGCTGGTCCATCACGGAGTCGCAGCTCGATCTGGTCGCGCGCATCCCGGGCGCGACCGAAGAGGCTTTTCGCGCCGCGGCGGACGCGGCCAAGACGAACTGCCCGCTCTCGAAGCTCCTGAAGGCGAAGATCACGCTGACCGCGCGGCTCGAGACGGCGTGATGCTGCGCCGCAAGGCGCTGTGGGCGGTCCTGCTTGTCCTCACAGCACTGGTCGCCGGCGGGTACGCCGCGCTGCCCCTCGTGGTGCGCCGGCTCCTGACCGGGCCGCGGCTGCGCGTTCTCATCAACGCCCGGCCGCAGGACTTCTTCGTCGACTGGGAAGAAGCCTCGTCGCCGCGCATTGGCCACGTCGTGATCCGTAACCTCACGCTCCGGGGCAGCGACCCGAACGTCCAGTGGTTCGCCCGCGTCGAGACGATCGAGTTCGAATATTCACTCCTCGCACTCCTGCGCCGGACGTTCCAGGCGCGCGATGTGCGCGGCGCGGGGCTTTCGTTCGCCCTGCGCAGCAAGCTGCCGCCGGGATCGACGGTCGCCGATGGCGCACTCTTGCCGCCCATCCCCGGGTTCCCCGATCCGCCGCTGAAGTCGCCCGACGACCACTTCTTCGTCGAGCCCCGGCCGTGGGTCGTCGACCTGCGCAACGTCTCGATCGATCGCTTCGAAGACATCTGGGTCAACCAGGTCCGGTACCGGGGTGCCGCCCGCGTCCAAGGCGGACTGTTCCTTCGCCCGCTGCAGCTGGTGCGCATCGCCGCCGCGGCAGTCTCCTTCGACGGCGGTCAGCTGCGCATCAGCGACTCCCCTGACGGCCTGGGGCTCTCGGGCTCCATCATCATCTCGTCCCGAGCCTTCGAGCCGCTGCGCGTCCCGTTGCCCGACGTGCCGGGTGTCGTCACGGCGGAGCTCAAGCTCGACGTTCGCGCCGACAAGCTCCAGACGCTCGGGCAGTTCGTGTCGCTGCCGGCCGGCGTAAGCCTTACGGGCGGTGCGGCGACCGTCGCGATCCGCGGCACCGCCAGGGAAGGCGTCGTCGACGGCCAGGCCACGCTCGGCATCGAGGGTGGCCAGGCGCGCCTCGGCGAGCCGCCGGGCACGATCGGCTTCTCGGGCTCCATCGTCGCTTCGTCGCGGCCGCTCCAGCTGTTGGGACGGCCGCGGGGCGACCTGCTGGGGGCTCTCTCGGGCGACGTGAAGCTCGACGTCCGCGTCGACAAGCTCCAGACGCTCGGGCAGTTCGTGTCGTTGCCGGCCGGCGCAAGCCTCGCGGGCGGTGCGGCGGCCATCGCGATCCGTGGCACGGCGAGGGAAGGCGTCGTCGGCGGCCAGGTCACGCTCGGCATCGAGGGCGGCCTGGTGCGTGTCGGCCAGGCGCCGGGCACGATCGGTTTCTCGGGCTCCGTCGCCGCGTCGTCGCGGCCGGTCCAGCTGCTGCGAGAGCCGCGGGGCGACCTTCTGGGGACTCTCACGGGCGACGTGCGGCTCGACGTCCGCGTCGACAAGCTCCAGACGCTTGCCGGGGTCGTCCGCCTGCCGGCAGGCACGAAGATCGAACGCGGCGGGGCGACGGCGACGATCCGGGTCGCCGCGAAAGAGGGCGTCGCCGACGGAACGGTCTCGGTGGCGATCAAGAACTTCGCCCTGAAAACCAAGGAGTACCGCCTTCACGGCGACGCGAGCGTCGAGCTGCCGGTGCGTCGCTGGACGCTTTCCGCACGTTCCTACGACGTTTCCGGAACGCGTGTGAGGCTCACGGACATCTATTCCACCGGCGACGATCCGGCGCGCAACTGGTGGGGAACGGTCGACGTCCCCTCCGGCCGCGTCGGAAACACCATCTCCGCGAAACCCGTTCTTCGGTGCCGGGACGCACGTCCGCTGCTCGCGCTGCTCGGCGTGAACCTGCCCGACTGGACCAACGGCCTGGTGAAGCTGGACAACTTCTCGGCCAGCGCCAACTTCACCTCCGGCCCGGAGACGCTGCGCGTGACGGACCTCGACGCGAACGGCGGGACCTTCCACATCCTCGGGCAGTTCAGCCAGGACGGGGCCGTCGGCAACGGCGCCTTCCTGATTCAGTCGGGGATCCTTCTGCTGGGTGTCGAGGTCGTGCCGCCCAAGCCCGCGAAGGTGCGCCTGCTTTTCGCCAAGCAGTGGTACGAGAAGCAGGTCAAGCCGCCCGCCGGCGGCGGGAAGTAACGCCCGGCGACTTCTCCGGAGGGCGCGAGAGGGGCAACGGCCGGACGACCCTCACGCCTCGACCCGTCATCCCGAGGAGCGCCGCGACGAGCGATCCCGCCATGCGCAGTCAGGCCATCACCGTGGCGACGCGCTTGATATCGTCTGTCCATGCAGAAACGCCGGCTCGGCGCGACGGCGCGCTCGGTCTTCCCGGTCGGCCTCGGATGCATGGGGCTCTCGTGGGCGTATCGCGACCCGTCCGTGGACGAGGCGGCCGCGATCGACCTCGTCCGCCAGGCGATCGATCTCGGCGTGGACCACCTCGACACCTCCGACGCGTACGGGCCCTTTACGAACGAACG
>DATMNJ010000052.1:0-3413 GCA_035569175.1 Thermoanaerobaculia bacterium
AGAGGGAATGCGCGTACTTCGTCTTCCCGTCCGCGGGAAACCGCTCGATCGCGGCGTCGGAAAGGCCCGCCGCGATCGCCTTTCGTTTCATGAGCTCCGCGGCCGCCGTGAAGCCCGGAGAGCCCTGCACGCGGTGGTACCGCCCGAGCTCCCGCACCGTTTCGAGCGCGGCGACGCCATCGACCTCGGCGTGGATGGCGGCCGGCACCGCGTCCGGCCAGAACGGGACGGCGCGGTCCTGGGCGACGGACGTCGCGGGCAGCGCCGCGAGGAGGATCGCGAGAAGCCCGCCAGCCCCCCTCACCCTGCCCTCTCCCCCCGATGGGGGGAGAGGGAGTTCCTGCCGGAATGCGGTGAGGGGAGCCGTCCCGAAAATCAACGAAGCGTTACTTGGCGACCGTGAAGGGGACGACCGCGGCCGTCTTGTCCCAGCCCATCGCCAGCTTTCCGCCGGCGTCGGACATGTCCACGAAGCCGATCGTGAACTGGTCGATCGACACGGCGGGCGTCATCATCGCCATCGGCGCGCGGACGACGTCGAACTTCGGGTCGTAGTCGTAGGAGCCCCAGATCTTCGTCTTGTCCTTGGGGTCGTACTTCTCCTGCGAGGGCTGGGTCGAAAGGATGAGCGTCCAGGCGCCTTCCTTCAGTGCGACGAAGACGTCGTAGCTGCCGGGCGCGACCTTCTTGCCGCCGATCATGAGGGGCACTTCGGTCGTCAGCTTCGTGGTCTGGTTCGCACCCGCGCGCCACACCGGCGCTCCGCCGTTGACCGTCTTACCGTAGTCCGCACCCTTGCCGAAGATGTCCGCACGCCCGCGCAGCATCGGCCGGCTGTACGCGACCTCGATCCACTTTCCGCCGACCATCGTCGCGGCCGAGCCCGCGGGCGACAGCGGCTTTTTGTCTTCCTGGGCCGTCGCGATCGCGGCGGCCGCGAGAATCAGGGAGATTCCGAGAAGGGAAGCCTTACGAATCATCGTGTCCTCCTGTCCTACCTTTTCGAGCGGCGACCCGATGTTCGGGCCGGTCCGCGAGGGCGAAGCATATAAAATCCGGCGCCAGCATGAACACCCTTCGCAAACTCTCGTCGTCGGTGCTCCTGGTCCTCCTGTCGCTCCCGGCCGCGGCGCTCGACGCCCCCGGCCGGGACCGCCTCGCGTACGCCCTCGCGGGGGGCCGCGTGATCGCGGCGCCCGGGCGCATCATCGACCCCGGCGTCGTCGTCGTCCGGGGCGGCGTGATCGAGGCCGTTGGCCCGGCGGGCTCGACCCCGGTCCCGGCCGACGCGAGGCTGATCGACGTCAAGGGCAAGGTCGTGCACGCGGCCTTCATCGATCCCTACGTGTCCGTCGACCGGCTCGCGGGGAAGGGCCCGAAGCGGCCGCCGGACGACGAGGAGGCGGCCGGCCCGAGCGGCTCGAGGCGCGCGAGGGGATCGGCGGGGCAACCGGTGGCGGTGGTCCGCGCCGAGGACCGCGTCCTCGAGACGCTGGTCATCAAGGAAGGCGTCGCGGAGACGTACCGCCGGCTCGGTTTCGCCGTCGTCGCGGCGGTTCCCGACGCGGGTATCCTGCGCGGCTCGGGCGCGGTCGTCAGCCTGGCCGACGGGCCGATCTCCAACCGCGTCCTCGTCGCGGAGAGCGGCCAGTACGTCTCGCTCGAGCCGGAAGCCGACGCCAGCGATTACCCCGTGTCGAAGATGGGCGCGGTCGCCGTCGCGCGACAGGCGTTCCTCGACGCGGATTGGTGGCGCGAGGCGGAGGCGGCCTACGCGGCGAAACCCTCGGGCCAGGCCCGGCCGCGATTCCGCGCGTCCATCGCGGCGCTCGTGCCGGCGGCGGAGGGCAAGCAGACCGTGGTCTTCGACACGACGGACGTGCTCGCGCTCCTGCGCTCCGCCCGGATCGCGAAGGAGATGAAGCTCAAGGCCCGGTACGTCGCCTCGGGCGACGAGTACCGCCTGCTTCGTGAGGTGACCGCGGCGCGGCCGGACCTGATCCTGCGCGTGGCCTTCCCGCAACCCGACAAGCTCGATCGAGATGAGGAGTGGCTCGACGTGCCGCTCTCGCGACTGCGGGCGTACGATCGCGCTCCGTCGAACCCGAAATGGCTCAAGGACGCGGGCCTCGAGTTCTCGTTCACGACCGCAGGCCTCGACGAGCCGAAGGACTTCAACAGACGCGTGCGGGAGGCGATGGGGCGCGGCCTGCCCGCCGAAGACGCCCTGGCAGCCGTGACGACGATTCCCGCGCGGCAGCTCGGCCTGGCCGACCGGCTGGGAACGCTGGCGCCGGGCAGGATTGCGAACCTCGTCGTCGAGACCGGCGAGCCCTTCGCCGAAAAGAGCCGCGTGACCGAGGTCTGGATCGACGGCGTCCGTTTCGAGCCGAAGCCGGAGAAGAAGGACACGCCGGCCACCGACGCGGCGGCGGCGCCGGCCGAGGCGCCGAAGCCCGACGTGCGCCCGGCGCCCGCTCGCGAGGCCGGGCCCGCGGCGGCGCCGCCGGCGGTCGTCGTGCGCGGTGCGACGGTCTGGACGCAGGGCCCCGCCGGCATCCTCGAGCAGACCGACGTCCTGGTGGTCGGCGGCAAGATCGCCGCGGTCGGCAAGGGCCTGGCCGTTCCCGCGGGCGCGCTCGAGGTCGACGGCCGCGGCAAACACGTGACGCCCGGGATCGTCGACGCGCACTCGCACACCGCCGTGGACGGCGACGTCAACGAAGGTTCGAACAACGTCACGGCCGAGGTCAGGATCCGCGACGTGATCAATCCGTTCGACGTGGCCGTCTACCGCGAGCTCGCCGGCGGCACGACCGCGGCCAACGTCCTGCACGGCTCGGCCAACTCCATCGGCGGACAGAACCAGATCGTCAAGTGGCGCTGGGGCGGCAACCCGGAGGAGTACCTCTTCGTGGGTGCGCCCGAGGGCATCAAGTTCGCGCTCGGCGAAAATCCGAAGCAGTCCAACTGGCGCAACGCGCATCCGCGTTACCCGGCGACCCGCATGGGCGTCGCCGAATCGATCCGGGTGACGTTCCTGGCGGCGCAGGACTACCGCAAGCGGCAGGAGGAGTACCGGAAGGCCGCGGCGGTCAAGGGCGCGCATCCGATTCCGCCCGAGCCGGACCTGCAGCTCGAGGCGGTCGCCGAGATCCTCGAGGGCAAGCGCAAGATCCACTGCCACTCGTATCGCAAGGACGAGATCCTCCAGATGCTGCGGTCGGCGGAGGAATTCGGCGTGACGGTCGGCACGCTCCAGCACGTCCTCGAAGGCTACAAGGTCGCCGACGAGATCGCCCGGCACGGCGCGGGCGCCTCCGGCTTCTCGGACTGGTGGGGATACAAGTTCGAGGTCATCGATGCGATCCCCTATGCCTTTCCGCTGATGCGGGAGCGCGGCGTCACGGTCT
>DATMNJ010000053.1:0-2013 GCA_035569175.1 Thermoanaerobaculia bacterium
GAGCTCTCGCGCGACTTCCGCGGCCTGCGCGTGTGGCTGCCCCTCAAGATGCACGGCATCGGACCCTTTCGCGCGAACCTCGAGGAGAAGCTGGCGCTCGCCCGCCACGCCGCCCAGGAGCTCGCGCGAATGCCCGGAATCGAGATCCTCGCCGAGCCGCAGCTCTCGATCCTCGCCTTTCGCCTGCGGCGGCCCGCCCTGGACGAACCCGCCCTCGACCGTCTCAACCGCGAGTTGCTCGAGCGCGTCAACTCGAAGCGGCGCGTCTTCCTGACCGGAACGACGCTCGACGGCCGCTTTGCGATCCGCATCTGCGTGCTCTCGTTCCGCACCCACCGCGACCGGATGGACGAGGGCCTCGCCGACATCCGCGCGGCCGTCGCGGAGTCCGGCAGGGAGGACTGACATGATTCCCGCCCCCGTCAAACCCGCCGTCGCCTTTTCCGCCCTCGAGGCCCTCGACGTGCGCGTCGGGACGATCACGCGCGTCGAGGACGTCCCGAAGTCGGACAGACTCCTGCGCCTGACCGTCGGGTTCGGCGACCACACGCGGACCATCCTCTCGGGGATGAAGCGGGAGCGGGCCGATCCGCAGGAGCTCGTCGGACGCCAGGCCCTCTTCGTCGTCAACCTCGAGCCGCGCAGGATGATGGGCGAAACGTCCGAGGGGATGCTGTTCGACCTCGGGTCCGCCGATGGCATCGCCCCCGCGCTCGCCGTGCCCGAGCGGCCGGTGCCCGACGGCACGCGCGCGGGCTGAAGCCCGGAGAACGAGGCCTAGACGAGGACACTCGCGGCGCGGGCGCGTTTGCCGCCGGGGCCGGCGTACGCGGTCCAGGCGCGCGCGAGGCGCTCGACCCCTTCCCGCATCGGCGCGGCGTCGAGGACGAACGGGATGCGCAGGCGGTCGGTGAAGCCGCCGCTCGACGAGGCAAGCGTGCCCGGAACGACGGCCACGCCGTGGCGCAGCGCCACCTGAGCGAAGGCGTTCGCGTCGCCCTGCGGGAGCCTGACCCACAGGGAGAGCCCGCCGGCCGGGGCGTCCCACGTCCAGGACGGCAGGGTTCTGCGCAGCAGCTTCGTCAGGCGGTCGAGCCGCTCGCGCATTTCGCGGCGGCGGACCCGCTTCACGCGCTCGGCCTGGGCGAGCAGGCGCACGGCCCCGAGCTGCCCGACCAGCGAGCCGCCGAGGTCGGCCATGATCTTCAGGCGGGTGACGCGCGCGAGCAGCTCCTCGGAGCCGCGGATCCACCCGATGCGCATCCCGCCCCAGAAGAGCTTGGAGAGGGAGCCCACGGTCAGCACCGGCGCCGCGGCGTCGAAGGCGGCGATCGGCGCGGGCGGCTTTCCCGAAAGCGAGAGGTCGGCAAGCGTGTTGTCCTCGAGGATCGGGACGCTCATCTCGCGCGCTAGCCGCGCCAGGCCGCGGCGGCAGGTTTCGGGCATCACGGCGCCGGTCGGGTTGTGGAAGGTGGGCATCAGGTAGATGAGGCGCGGCGCCGCGCGCGCCACGAGGTCCTTCACGCGGGCGAGCCAGGCGGCGTCTGCGCCGACCGGCACGGTCAGCAGGCGCGCCCCGAGCCCCGCGAAGATGTCGATCGAGCCGAGGTAGGTCGGGTCCTCCACGACAACCGCGTCGCCGCGCTCGAGAAACAGGGCGCCGGCCAGGCCGATCGCCTGCTGGGCTCCGTGCGTGACCATCACCTGGTCCTCCGTCGTCGGGACGCCCCAGTCCGCCAGGTGCCGCGCGATCGCCTGTCGGAGCGCCGGCAGCCCCATCGGCAGGTAGCCGGGCCCGCGGGCGAGATCGCGCAGGAGCCGTTCGTCGACGCGGGCAAGCTCTCGGGGGAGCATGTCCGGAGCGGGCAGGTGCGCGCCGAGAAATTCGATCGTGTCGCCGGGCCCGTCCACGAGGCTCCGGTAGACGGGATGGCGGCGGAAGGAGCCGGACGGGTCCTCGCGCAGTCGCAGGCCGGGCCCCCGCGAGGGGGTTCCCCGCACGCGCGTGCCGCT
>DATMNJ010000054.1:0-3376 GCA_035569175.1 Thermoanaerobaculia bacterium
CGACGAGTCGATCGGCGTGCGGCTCCACAACCTGACGCCCGAGGTCTCCCTCGTCGCGATGCCGTACGGCAAGTATCTCGAAAACGACGAGGGTCTCCACGCGACCGTCTCCTCGTGGCGCCGGGTCGACGACACGATGATCCCGCCCCGGGGGAAGATCGCCGGGGCCTACGTCAACTCGGCGTTCGCCAAGACCGACGCAATGCGCGCCGGCTTCGACGAGGCCATCGTGCTGAACCAGGACGGGCACGTCTCCGAGGCGTCGGCGGCGAACATTTTTCTGGTCAAGCGCGGGGCCTTGATCACGCCGCCGGTCTCGGACAACGTCCTCGAAGGCATCACGCGGCGCACCGTCATGGAGCTCGCGAGCAAGGAGCTCGGCGTTCCGGTCGTCGAGCGATCGATCGATCGCACCGAGATCACGCTCGCCGACGAGGTCTTCCTGTGCGGCACCGGCGTGCAGATCGCGGCGGTCACGCGCGTGGACCATCGGCCGATCGGGTCGGGCCGCATGGGATCCGTCGTGTCCTCTCTCCGCGACATCTTCTTCGAGGTCGTACGCGGCCGGCGCCCCGCGTACCGACGCTGGTGTCATCCGGTGTACGCCGACGCGCCGCTCGCCGCCGAGCCCCCCGCCGGGCGCAGCACCGCGGCCCGCTGATGGCCGGCGCAACGCGCAAAAATTAAGGGTTGCCCCCGGAGCGACCTATCCGTTAACCTCCAAATCGGTGGCGGTCCATAGGTCTACAGTTGGATTGTTCTGGTGCCATCCGCTGGTCCTGCCGCAGTTCGAGCAGCTGATTTCCGAAAGCGGATATCGGCTGCTGGCACGGCGGCTCGAATCCAACCGGATCCCGGACTTCGAGAACCTCGCGGTTCCGCGGGCCGCCGTCCACGTCGTCGAGGCCCATCCCCAGCACTCGGTGACCGAAGTCGTGGTCACCGGCATCCACGCTCACCAGCCCACGGCACGGGTCGTGGTCCTCGCCGAGAGCTTCACGGACCCGACGGCGTTCGCCTTTCTGCGGCTCGGGGTCAAGGGCCTGATGACGTATGGGGAAGCCTCCCGCACGCTGCCCCAGGCGCTCGAGACCGTAGCCGGCGCCGGCCTCTGGGTCGGCCGGGCGCTGTTGTCCCGCTTCGTCGACGCCGCGCTGTGCAACGTCCCGCTCAAGGTCTACGCGACCGGGCTCGAAGGCCTCACGCGCCGCGAGCGGCAGGTCCTCGAGGCCGTCCTCGACAACCTGTCGAACAAGGAGATCGCCCGTCGGCTCCAGATGTCGGAGCGCACGGCGAAGTTCCACGTCTCGAACCTGCTCGTCAAGCACGGCGTGCGCCGGCGGGCGGACCTGCTCTTTCGCGCACTCCAGAACACCGGCGGCCCGACCAACCGGTCCGACGGTCCCGGCCGCCACGTCAGCGCCGCCTAGGCGCGCGCTCGGCGTCACCGGGCGGTTCCCGGTAAACCTCGGTTCTCCTTTCCCGTAGACACCTCCAGACTTTCGAAGGAGGTCCGATGAAGAGGTTTTTCGTCCTCGTTTTTGGGGCGTTCGTCCTGGCCGCCGGAGCCACCCTCGCCCAGGCGCCCGTCACCGTGCCGGACGCGAGTCCGGCGGCCTCGGTCAGCCAGACGATCGGGCTGACCAACGTCACGATTTCCTACCACCGACCGGCCGTCAACAAGCGCGAGATCTGGGGCAAGCTGGTTCCCTACAACGACGTCTGGCGCGCGGGCGCCAACATGAACACGACGATCACGTTCTCGACGCCCGTGACCCTCGGCGGCAAGAAGCTGCCCGCCGGCACCTACGGCCTCCACATGATCCCGACCGACAAAGACTGGACCATCATCCTCAGCGCGAACTTCAGCAACTGGGGCAGCTTCAGCTATGACCAGAAGCAGGACGTGGTGCGCTTCACGACGACACCGCGGGCGGCGCCGTTCGAAGAGCGCCTCGAGTACCGCTTCGACAGCCCGGCCGAAAACTCCGCCACGGCCGTCCTCCACTGGGAGAAGCTCGAGGTCCCCTTCCCGATCGAAGTGGACACGAAGGCCGTCACCCTCGACAGCCTCAAGGCCGAGCTTTCCGGTTTGGACCAGTTCTTCTGGCAGTCGTGGAACCAGGCCGCCGCGTGGAGCCTGCGCAACGACTACCAGCTCGACCAGGGGCTGGCGTGGGTCGACAAGTCGATCGCCCTCCAGACGACGTTTGCGAACCTCCGGACCAAGGCCGGCTTCCTCGACAAGAAGGGCGACACCAAGGGCGCCGAGGACCTGCGCGCGCGCTCGATGAAGCTCGCCAACGAGGCCGACGTCAACAATCTTGGATACCAGCTGCTGGGGCAGGACAAGACCGACGAGGCCATCGCCCTGTTCCGCAAGAACGTCAAGGATCACCCCGACTCCTGGAACACCTACGACAGCCTCGCCGAGGCCCTCGCGAAGAAGGGCGACAAGAAGGAAGCGATCGAGGATTACTCGAAGGCTCTCACCATGGTCAAGGACGACGCAAACAAGAAGCGGATCACGGACATCCTGGCGAAGCTGAAGGCCTAGCCGGACAGCGCGGCAAAACCTCCGGGCGGCCGGAGCGTAGACGAGAGCATGCTGCACCGCTCGAAGTCTGCGCTCCTGGCCGCCCTGACTTTTCTCCTCCTCGCCGCCCTCGCGCCCGCCGGGATCCCGGGGCCTCCGGACACGCCCCAGGGACGGCGGATGGCCGCGTTGCTCGCCGCCTTCGAGGCGGGCACGCCCGAGGCGGTCCGGGCCTTCGTCGCCGCCAATTTCGCGGCCGAGGCGCAGAAGCAGGTCCCGCTCGAGGACCGCGTCCGGCGCCTCGGCGGGATGGCGAAGGACATCGGACCGCTCGAGTTCCACAGCGTGCTCCATGCCGACGGGCCCGAGGTCGTGTTCCTCGCCCGGTCGAAAACGTCCCGCGAGTGGCTCGAGGTCGGCATGAGACTCGAGCCCGCACCGGTATTCGGGATCCTGGGCCTCAAGTTCGAGCAGTCGGAGGGCCCCGGGGCGGTCGCGCAAAAGCCCGCGGGCTCCGATGCCGCCGCGGCCGCGCAAGCCGGAACGTTCCTGCGTCCGCTCGCCGACTCGGGAGAGTTCTCGGGTGTGGTCCTCCTGGCCAAGGACGGAAAGCCTTTCTTCCTCGAGGCCTACGGGCTCGCCAACCGCGACTTCGCGGTCCCGAACCGCACCGACACCAAGTTCAACCTGGGATCCATCAACAAGGTCTTCACGCAGACGGCGATCGCCCAGCTCGCCGCGGCGGGCAAGCTCTCGCTCTCCGACACCGTCCGAAAGCTCCTGCCCGATTACCCCTCGGCCGCCGCGGACCGGATCACCGTCCAGGAGCTGGTCACGATG
>DATMNJ010000055.1:0-9925 GCA_035569175.1 Thermoanaerobaculia bacterium
GGCATCACGGCGCGGGTTCTCTCGGAGCTCAAGGTCCTTGCCACGCGGGAAGGGCAGATCATCCTCGGCGCCGCCGTCGTCGACGACGTGCTCGGCCTCGTGATCCTCGCGATCGTGTCGAAGGTCGCGGGAGGCGGCCAGCTCGAGGCCGCGACGGTCGCCAAGTCCGGCGCGCTCGCCATCGGCTTCCTCGTCGCCGCCATCGCCCTCGGCATTCCCCTCGGCCGCGTTCTCGTCCGCGTCGTCGAGCGTGCCGGCGTCCGCGGCGTGCTCGGGGCGATGGCGGTCGCGTTCGCGCTGCTCGTCGCGTGGGCCGCCAAGGCGGCCGAGTCCGCGCCGATCGTGGGGGCCTTCGCCGCGGGGATGGCCCTCGCACGCACCAACCGGCGCCACGACGTCGAGACGGCCATCAAGCCGGTCGTGGACATCTTCGCGCCCGTCTTCTTCGTCTACGTGGGAGCGGAGGTGAACGTGAAGCTCCTGAACCCGGCCGTCCCCGAGAACCGGCCCGCGCTCCTGCTCGGGCTGCTTCTGACCGCGGTGGGATTCGTCGGCAAGTTTGCGGCCGGCTTCTGCGCATGGGGCAAGGTCCGCCGCGCCTTCATCGGCGCGGGGATGGTGCCGCGGGGCGAGGTCGGGCTCATCTTCGCGTCGGTGGGTCTCTCGAGCGGCGCGCTCTCCGAGTCGGTCTTCGTCTCCGTGCTCGTCGCGGTGTTTCTGACGACGTTCGTCGCGCCGCCGCTCCTGAAGCTCCTGCGCCCGCGCGCGGCGCAGGCGAGAGCGTCCTAGGATCTCCGGCGAAGCTCGGCGAGCGTCGCGTTCAGGAGCCCTCGCCTCTCGGACTCGAGCCGGAAGAAGAGCGGCTCGAGGACGAGCGCGACCCGGTCCTCGCGGTGCGGGCTGACGCGGTAGAGGTTCGGTGTGAGGGCTTCGACGACGCTGGCCACGGTGATCTTCCGGCTGGATTGCGCGAGGCGGAAACCGCCGGATTCGTCGCCGGCGACCAGGCCCGCTCTCTGGAGGTCGTCGAGGATCGCGAGCGTCTCGGCGGGCGGCGTTTCCGGGTCGGGCTGGATCTCGGAGACGGCCACGGCCTCGGCCGACGACATGCGCAGCAGCATGCGGATCGCCCGCTCCGCCTGGCCCTGCCCGGCGAGCGCGCCCGCCGCCAGGGCGACGTGGGTCTGCAGGACGTGCGTCAGCTCGACGCCGAGGAGGATGAGCGCCCACGCCAGGTAGAGCGACAGGATCACGAGGAAGAGGAAGCCGAGGGAGCCCGTGATCAGGTTGACCCGGAGCATCGCCTGGACGTAGACGCCGAAGCCCAGGCGCAGCAGCTCGAGCGCCAGGGCCACCGCCGCCCCTCCGGCCGCTGCGGCGGTCCAGCGCACGCGTGCGTTCGGCAGGTAGCGGAAGAGCAGCGTCAGGAGGACGGCCTTGAGCAGGAACGGCGCGGCCGCGATGAGGGCGGCCTTGACGGCGGAGTCCACATCCACCGAATGGCGCACGGCTCGCAGGCCCCATCCGATGCCGCCGAGGACGAGGCCGAATGCGAGGAGGGCGAACGTGTAGATCGCGACGCGGGCCACGCTCATCCGGCGCCGCGGCGCGCCCCAGACCGCGTTGAAGACGCCCTCGACGACGAAGATGAGCCGCACGGACGCGATGACCACGACGGCGAGGCCGACCCCCGAGATCGCATTGGATTCGGCGATGAAGTCCCGCATGCTCTCGGTCAGGTGTCCCGTCTCGTAGGGCAGGAGCGCGTTGACCAGCGAGAGGATCTGTTCGTCGTTCTCGCGGAAGAACGTGACGAGGAAGACGGAGAAGGCGGCGAGCAGGGGGACGGCGGTCAGGAGCGTCGTGAAGGCGAGGGAGCCGGCCAGGTCGAAGCCTCGGTCGGCGCGGAAGCCGCGGAACGTGTCCGAGGCCACCTGGAACACCGACCAGTCGAACGTCTGCCGCTTGCGCAGGTTGGCGGTCGTCTTCATCTTGAAATCTGAGCCCTCCTCAAGGGTATATGATCGCGGGTCTTCGCAGCCGGAGGTAAACCATGGCGAAAGACACTCCCTTCGATCGGGCTCGGGACTTCGTGGAAGAGAAGATCGACCGTACCAAGGAAGTCTTGGGCGATTCCTACGGGAAGGCGCGCGAGCAGTTCGACGACGTCAGCGAGGACGTCCGGAAAACCGTCAAGTCGACGGCCAAGAAGATCGAGAAGGACTACGGGTACGTGTGGGACGACGTCCGCGGTTACGTGCGCGAGAACCCGGGCACGGCGCTGGCGCTGTCGGCCGCGGCCGGCTTCGTCCTCGGGTTCCTTCTCCGCGGCGACGACGACTAGAGCGCGCCGCGAGGCGGTCCGGGCCGCTCCCGCGTCGTCCGTGACCGGGCGTCGGCTTACAATCCGCTCATGACGTCCCGGGCGGCGGGGTATCCCGCGCTTTCGACCTTCGCCTCGAGCGCGGGGTGCGCGTGCAAGATCGGCCAGTTCGACCTGTCCGCGTTGCTCGGCCGGCTCCCCGTGCAGGAGGACCCGAACCTCCTCGTCGGCAACGCGGAGTCCGATGACGCCGCGGTCTACCGCATGGGGGGCGGCCAGGCGATCGTCCAGACCGTCGACTTCTTCACGCCCGTCGTGGACGACCCCCGTCTATTCGGACGGATCGCCGCGACCAACGCGCTCTCCGACATCTACGCCATGCGCGGTCGTCCGGTGCTGGCGCTCGCCCTCGTGGCGTTTCCAATGAAGGTCCTGCCCGGCGAGGTGCTCGAGGACATCCTGCGCGGGGGCGCCGAGAAGGTCGCCGAGGCCGGCGCCGTGATCGGCGGGGGCCATTCGATCGACCACGACATCCCGCTCTACGGCCTCTCCGTGACGGGTGTCGTGGAGGAGACGAAGGTGACGCGCAACGCGGGCGCCCGTCCGGGCGACGCCCTCGTCCTGACCAAGCCCCTCGGCATGGGCGTCACGATCCGGGCAGGCCGCGTCGACTCGGCGGCGGCCGCGGGCGAGGGGGGGCCGCGCAAGCTCTCGGACGCCGCGCTCGAGGAGGCGGTCGCCGTCATGTGCACGCTCAACCGCGCTCCGGTCGAAGCGATGGACGGCTTCGACATCCACGCCGTCACCGACGTCACCGGCTTCGGGCTTCTCGGGCACGCGCACGAAATGATGGCTGCCTCCGGCACGACCGCGGAGTTCTCCATGGATCGCGTGCCGCTGCTCTCGCAGGCGAGGCGCCTGGTCGTCGAGGGCGTGGCTCCGGGCGGATCGAAGACCAACGCCCGCAACATGCGGACGCGCGCCGAGGTCGCCGAGGGCGTCAGCGAGGAAGACTTCCTCCTCGTCTGCGACGCGCAGACCTCGGGAGGGCTCCTCGTGGCGCTGCCCCAGGCGCAAGCCGGGCGGTACGCCGCGCGGTGCCGCGAGACGGGCGCGCCGTCGGCCGCGGTCGTCGGCCGCGTGCTCGAGCGGGGACCGGCGCTGTTGCGGCTGACGCGGTAGAAGGAAAAAAGGGAGGACCATGGCCGAGGACGACGACAACGCGGAAGACTGGGTCGAGGTCGCCTCCGTCGGAGACGACGAGGAGGCGGAGATTCTCGCGGGACTGCTCGAATCCGAGGAGATCCCGTGCGAGATCGAGGGGACGCCCGCCTCGCCGTGGCCCGAGACCCTCGGGGCCCTCGGCCATTCGCGCGTGATGGTGCCGCCCGACCGCGCCGCCGAGGCGCGGGCCCTGATCGCCGAGCGCGAGAAGGACGCCGAGCGGAACCTCTCCGAAAACGCGGACGAATGAGCCTTCTGCCCGCCGGGTCCAAGCTCGGCCGATTCCAGATCAAGTCGGTTCTCGGCCAGGGGGCGATGGGCATCGTCTACCTCGCCCACGACCCGCAGATCGGGCGCCCGGTCGCAATCAAGACGGTGCGTCCGGAAAGCGTCGGCGGCGAGAGCGCCCAGGAGCTCGAGGCGCGCTTCGTGAAGGAGGCCCGGCTGGCCGGCCGGCTCCAGCATCCGAACATCGTCACCGTCTACGACGTCGGCCGCGAGGGCGACGTCTGCTTCATCGCGATGGAGTACGTGGACGGGCGTCCGCTCACGCGCTACCTCGGGGGGCCCGACACGCTGCCGCTGGCGGTCAAGGTCGGGATGATCCGCCAGGTCGCCGAGGCGCTCGGCCACGCTCACGAGCGGGGCGTCCTCCACCGCGACGTCAAGCCGGGCAACATCCTCGTGGGCTCCGACGGGCGCGTGAAGGTCACCGACTTCGGCATCGGCAAGTTCACCGGAGCGTCCACCTCGGAGCTGACGCGCGCGGGCCACATGGTCGGCAGCCCCGCGTACATGTCGCCCGAGCAGGTCAAGGGCGAGAAGCTCGACGGCCGTTCGGACCTCTTCTCCCTCGGCATCGTCCTCTACGAGCTGCTGACCGGCGCGCGCCCGTTTCCGGGCGAGTCCATCACGACGCTCGTGTACCAGATCCTGCACACCGAGCCCAAGGACCCGCTCGAGTGGAAAGCGGACCTTCCGGTGGCGACGCGCGAGGTCATCGCGCGACTGCTCGCGAAATCTCCGGACAGACGCCCGGCGGATGCGCACGGATTCATCCAGGAGCTCGCGCGCATCGAGAAGATCCAGCGCGAATCGGAGATGACGCGCCGCGCCCTTGCTCAGGTGCCGCCCACCCGAACGGCCCCGACGCTGCCGGCCCGGGGGGTGCCCCCGCCGCCGCCCGGGCCGCCGCCGTTGCCCTCGCCGCCCAAGCGCCGGAGCGGGATGCCCGTGATCCTTTCGGCCCTGGCGGTGCTCGTCGCCGCGTCGTTCTTTCTCCTTCGCGATACGCGGCGGGGCGTCGCGCCGATCGCGGCCGCGCCGACGCCGCGCGTGTCTGCGGCGGCAGTCTCCGCGCCGACCGCCGTCCCGACCGCCGCGCCCGAACCGACCGCGGCCCTCGAGCCCTCGCCCGTGCCGACCGAGGCCGCCGCCGCTCCCACGGCCGTGCCGACGGCACCGAAGCCGCGTTCGACGCCGCGCCGAAGGGCCACGGCCACGGCCGCGCCGGGGGCGGCGGCAGCGCCCGCGTCCGGCGAGGCGCCGGCCGCTGCCGCCGCGGCGCCCTCGAGACCCGAGCGCGTGGACGGCGAGTACCGGACGCGCCGCGCCGTGCGCTTCACCTCGAGCCCGGACCAGGCACGCCTCTACCTCGACGGGCGATACATCGGGATCGCCGACGACTGGGACAACCGCGGGGGAGGACGCGAGCTCGAGTTCTCGAAACCGGGCACGCACTACGTCCGAATGGAGCTGCCCGGATATCGGACCACCGTCATCGAGATCGAGGTCAGCCCCGAGTCGGACCGGGATTCCCCGTCCATCGACGAGGAGATGGACCGGCGCGACCGGGTCGCGTACGAGAGGCTGCCTGCCCCCGCCGGACAAACGACCGGCGCCGTGGTGTTCTCGGTCGAGCCCGCGGGCGCGACGCTCACCGAGGGCGGCAGGGAGCTCGGCCCCGCCAGCGCGTTCGGACCCGGCTCGCCCCTCCAGCTCAAGGGTCCCGCCGTGCACGACCTCATGCTCGCCGCCTCCGGGTACCGCCCCAAGCTCATCCGGATCCTGGTGGCCCCCAATGCGGGCAAGGATCTCGCCGTGATCAAGGAGACGCTCAAGAAAGACTAGCGCTCGTCTTTCCGTTGTTCACGGAGCAACCGCGCGGCCGGCTGGGATGAGACGAGCTTCGACTTACCCCGGCCCCGCCAGCACTCTCCAGTTCGCCAGCCTCTCCGCCGTCTCCACCGACCGGCGCGCCGCGAGCCGGCACAAGAGGAGCGAGAGCTCCGCACACCCTTCGGGATCGGCGGACTCCAGGGCTTCGAAGCGCTCTCGCGACAGCTCGAGCACCACGGCGTCCTCGTGGGCGAAGGCGTCGGCCGACCGGCCCGAGCCGGGATCGAGCAGGGCCATCTCGCCGAAGATTTCCCCGGGAGACAGGATCGCGAACGCCTCTTCGCCGCCGGAGATGCGCCGCGAGATGCGCACCCGGCCGCGCGCGATCACGACGAGGGCGTTGCCGACGTCGCCCTCGCGAAAGAGGACCGAGCCGGCGGGGTAGTGCTTTTCCTCGGCGAAGACCGCGAACAGGAAGCGGTCGGATTCGCCGAGGCCGACCGTCGTGAGCGAGCGGGAGCGGTCTTCGAGCGACAGCTCGGGGGCCGAGTCCGCGGCGGCTCCCGGCGCCGCGCCGGCCGGCGACGGTGAGCCGTCGTCCGGGAAAAACTTCCGGAAGAGGTCGTTCAGGCGTCCGAGGCGGCGCGAGAGGCGCAGGCGCAGAAAACGCAGCCACACCGCGCGGTCCGCCTCGGGCGAGAAGTAGTCGGCGGGAAAGCCGAGCAGCGTCGCCGGGCCCTGCGCCCGCGCGTCGCTCGTGCGGGCGGACCCGACGAGCGCTTCCTCGCCGACGAAGTCCCCGACCTGAGCCTCGCCCATCGGCTGGTCGCCGACCGGCGTCGGCCGGACGAGCTCGATCGAGCCCTGGATGACCAGCGAAATCTCGGAGGCCGGGTCGCCCGTTCGGTAGAGGACGCTCCCGCGGGCCCGCCGCCGCGGCCGAGAAGAGGGCGCTTTCGTCCAGGCCCTGGAGCGGCAGCAGCTCGCCCATCCGCCGCGCCCGTTCGAGCACGCCCTCCGAGGCCGCGCCGGTCCGGCGAATGAGCGACCGCAGCAATCCCGGGGACCGGTCCGGCCACTGCACCCCGGGCGCGCGCCTGGCGGCTTCCTCCGCGAGCCGATCGCGTGCCGCCGCCACCGCCTCCTTCCAGCCCGGGACCTGGCCCGGCGCGAGGGCGCGGGCGGTCCGGAGAAAACGCCGGTCCGTCGCATCGGGCAGGCCGTCGGGCCGCAGCAGCGCCGCCTCGAGCAGGTCCCAGACGGCCTCGCCGAAGCGCTTCTCGAGGAATCCGAGGCGGCCGCGGGCCGACGCGATGCGCGGATCGAACGGGTCCCGGCGCCGCGCCTCGTCGAGGAGCCGGCGTGCCTCGCGGAAGTCGAGGCTCTCGAGCAGCAGGCGCGCGACGAGGACCGGGTCGTTGCCGTCGAGCGCGTAAGGACGCGCCTGGTCGGTCCTGCCCGCCGCGATCAGCACGCGCGCCAGGGAGGCCGCCGCCGCCGCGCGGTCCTGGGTCTCCAGGGTCTCGGCCAGGCGGTACAGCATGTCCGCCTCGCCCGTCAAGCTCGCGGCCTCGCAGTTTCGGGCCGCCGCACGCGCCCGTTCGGCCGGGCCGTCGCTGGTCATCGTCGCCTCCCGTCGTCCGGATCTTATGGGAGACGCGCCGGGCGCGGCCGGCGCGGCCCGGTGCGCGGGCGGCGTCCGGCCGGGGCCTCACGGGTTGTGCTAACTTCCGTTTCCCGATGGCCGCCCCCGCCGCCGCACCGACCGTGCTCCGACGCACGCCGCTCTACGAACTTCACCGCGAGCTCGGAGCCAAGCTGATCGACTTCGGCGGGTGGGAGATGCCGGTTCAGTACGCCGGGATCCTCGAGGAGCACCGCGCGGTCCGCGAGCGCGTCGGGCTCTTCGACGTGTCGCACATGGGCGAATTCGACGTCACCGGCCCGGACGCCCTCGCCTGCCTCCAATTTCTGACGCCCAACGACGTGGCGAAGCTCGCCGACGGGCGCATCCACTACTCCGCGTTCCTGACGGAGCGGGGCACCTTCGTGGACGACCTGCTCGTCTACCGCAAGAGCGCGGACCGCTACCTCCTCGTGGTCAACGCGGGCAACACGCCGAAGGACTTCGCGTGGGCCGCCGAGCACGCGCGCGGCGACGTGAAGATCGTGGACGCGAGCTCGGACACCGCCCTCATCGCCGTGCAGGGGCCCAAGGCGGAGGCCCTGCTCGCCCGCGCCGCCTCGCCGGACCCCTCGGACCTGCCGTACTACGGCTTTCGCGACACGGCCGTGTGCGGCGCCGCGACGCTCGTCTCGCGCACCGGATACACGGGCGAGGACGGCTTCGAGATCTACTGCCGCCCCGAGGACGCGCCGCGCCTCTTCCGGACCCTCCTCGACGAGGGCCGGGCGGACGGCGCGGTCCCGTGCGGTCTGGGCGCGCGCGACACCCTGCGGCTCGAGGCGAAGATGGCGCTCTACGGCAACGACATCGACGATACCGTCACCGCGCTCGAGGCCGACCTCGGCTGGATCGTCAAGCTCGGCAAGGGCGACTTCATCGGCCGCGACGCCCTCGCGGCGCAGAAGCAGGCGGGCGTCCCGCGCCGGCTGGTGGGCTTCGAGATGGTGGACCGCGGCATCGCGCGGCACGGCTATCCCGCCAGGACCGCCGCCGGGCCCGGGCTCGTCACCTCCGGCACGCATTCGCCTACGCTCGGCAAGCCGATCGGCCTCGCGCTCCTGCCGGCCGCCGCGGCGGCGGTGGACACCACGTTTCACGTCGACATCCGCGGCCGCGATGCCGCCGCGCGCGTCGTGGCGACGCCGTTCTACAAAAGGAGTGACTAGTCGTGAATCCCGAAGACCTGCGCTACGCCGACAGCCACGAGTGGGTCCGCATCGACGCCGACGTCGGCACCATCGGCATCACCGACCACGCGCAGAAGCAACTGGGCGAAATCGTCTACCTGGAGCTTCCCGAGGTCGGCCACATGTACGACGCCGGCGACGAGTTCGGCACGGTCGAGTCGGTCAAGGCCGTCTCGGAGCTCTTCACGCCGATTTCGGGCGAGGTGGTGGAGGTCAACAAGGGGGCCATCGGCGAGCCCGGCATCATCAACGACGACCCGTTCGGCGACGGCTGGCTCATCAAGCTGAAGGTGTCGACCGACGTCGAGATCGGCAAGCTCATGTCCGCCGACGCATACGCGGAGTACGTGCGCGAGGAAGAGCAGGAAAAGTGAAGTTCCTCCCGACCTCCGATGCGGAGCGGGCGGCGATGCTTTCCGCGATCGGCGTGACGTCGATCGACGACCTGTTCGCCGCGGTCCCGGCCGCCGTGCGCCGCGGGCCCGACCTCCCGGCCCCCATGTCCGAGATCGAGATCCGGCGCTTCCTCGGCGGGATGGCGAAGAAGAACGCCAACGCCCGCGAGACCGCGTTCTTTCTCGGGGCCGGCGTCTACAACCACTACGTCTCGGCGATCGCCGACCAGATGCTCTACCGGGCGGAGTGGCTGACCTCGTACACGCCCTACCAGCCCGAAGTGTCGCAGGGGACGCTCCAGTCCATTTTCGAGTTCCAGACGCACGTCTGCCTGCTGACGGGGCTCGAGGTCGCCAACGCCTCACTCTACGAGGGCGCCTCGGCCCTCGTCGAGGCGCTGCTCATGGCCGAGCGCCTGTCGCGCGGCAAGACCCGCGCGGTGCTCTCGGCGGGGATCCACCCCGAGTACCGCGAGACCGTGCGGACGTACTTCTCGAACCTCGGCCTCGAGATCGTCGAGGTCGGCCTCGGGCCCGACGGCGCTACCGACGCGAAGGCGCTGGCCGCGGCCGTGGACGCGAGCACGTTCGCGGTGGCCGTCCAATCGCCGAACTTCTACGGGATCGTGGAGGACTGGAACGCGGGCTCCGCCGCGGCGAAGGCGAAGGGAGCGCTCTCGGTCGCGGTCGTCGCCGAGGCGGTCTCGCTCGCGCTGCTCGCCCCGCCCGGCGAGGGCGGCGCCGACATTGCGTGCGGCGAGGCCCAGTCGCTCGGCGTCCCGATGCACAACGGGGGACCGCTGCTCGGTTTTCTCGCCTGCCGGACCGAGCACCAGCGCCAGATCCCGGGACGCCTCGTCGGTCAGACGAAGGACGCCGAGGGGCGCCGGGCCTTCTGCCTGACGCTCTCGACGCGCGAGCAGCACATCCGCCGGGAGAAGGCCACCTCCAACATCTGCACGAACCAGGGACTGATGGCGCTCGCGTCGAA
>DATMNJ010000056.1:0-6867 GCA_035569175.1 Thermoanaerobaculia bacterium
AAGCGCGCGGCGTTCGGCGGGTAAATCGCGCCGGCGCCGATTCGGTCCGCCCGCCCCGCGTCGCGCGCGATCACCCAGTCCAGGCGCCCGCCGGCATTTCTCCACGCGCGCGCGAAGGCCCGGCCCGCCCGGCCGGGGCCGACGAGCGCGACCGAGCTTGCGAGGATGGCGGTCGGGTCCACCGCGGCAGTGTAGTCCGCGCGGCCGGGACGGGAGGCCGAGAGCGCGTCTGGTATCATTGGCACTCTCGATGAGAGACTGCTAATGCCGGGGTTGGACGTCCGAAGCCGCGCCATCTTGAAGGAGATCATCCGGGTCCACGTGGATACGGGACAGCCGGTCTCCTCGCGGACGCTTTTCAAGTCGGACCGTTTTGCCCTCTCGCCGGCCTCGATCCGCAACATCATGGCCGACCTGACGGATGGCGGCTATCTCGTCCAGCCCCATACGTCCGCCGGCCGCGTGCCGACCGACCGCGCGTATCGCCTCTACATCGACGAGCTCATGCGCCAGCGCCGCGTCGCCGATGACGTGCGCGAGCAGGTCGATTCGGACCTCGATCTGGCAGGCGGCGACGTCAGCCGGCTCTTCACGGCCGCCTCGCGGCTGCTGTCACAGCTCTCGGGCGAGGTGGGCTTCGTCGTTGCGCCCGACGCGCTGCACACGCAGGTCAAGAGCCTGCGCTTCCTCGCGGTCGCGCCCGGCAAGGTGCTGGTCGTCCAGGTCAACGAGCCGGACGTGATCATCTCGCGGGTGCTCGAAACCGAGGTGTCGTACAACCAGTCCGAGCTCGACACGCTCTCCGAGCGCCTGACACGCGAGTACGGTGGCCTGACCCTCCACGAGGTCCGCCGGCGCCTGCTGGCCGCGATGGCCCGGGAGCGCGAAGAGGCGGACCGCTTCATGGACCGGGCGGCCGAGCTGACGCGGCGCGCCTTCGAGAAGAAAGACGAGGAGAGCCTGTTTTTCGACGGCACGGCGCGGCTGCTCGAGAAGCCCGAGTTCGCCGACGTCTTTTCCCTCAAGAAGATTTTTCAGGCGTTCGACGAAAAGGCCCGGGTGCTCGATCTGGTCTCCCGGTACCTCGATTCCCGAGGAACCAGCGTCGTTTTGGGCTCCGAAGACGACCATGTCGTCGACCCGCGCCTCTCGGCCGTCTTGACCTCTTACGGAACGGGAGAGACACTGACGGGAATGTTGGGTGTCATCGGGCCGGCGAGGCGGGAGTACACCCGCGTGATCCCGGTCGTGGAATTGCTCGGGCGGGCCGTCTCGGACCGTCTCGACCGCCGCGAGGGCGAGCGGCCGGAAGGGGAGAACGAGTGAGGGATCGCGATCCGCACCCGGGATCCGACGAGGACCTGATCGAGTTGAGCGACGCGGGCGAATCGCTCGATGCCGCGCTGGCTCAGGAAGAGGCGGCCGCTCTGGCCGCCGCTCAGGAAAAGGTGCAGTCGGTTCAGAAGGATCTCGAAGAGCTCAAGGATCGGTACCTGCGCAAGCTCGCCGAGTTCGAGAACCACAAGAAGCGCAGCGAGCGCGAGCGTCAGGAGTACTTCAAGATCGCGCTCGCCGGATTCGTCCACGACTTCCTCCCGGTCATGGACAACTTCGAGCGCGCTCTCGAGCACGCGCGACCCGCCGACCTCGAGAGCGATTTCGGGCAGGGCATCATCATCATCCGCAAGCAGCTCGGGGAGCTCTGGAAGCGCTACGGCCTGATCCCGATCGATACGTCCGGGTCGTTCGATCCGAACCTGCACGAAGCGGTCGCGACCGACGTCACCGATGAGGTGCCACCGAACACGATCCTCGCCGAGCTGCAGAAGGGGTATTTCTTGAACGACCGGCTCATCCGCCCCGCGTTCGTCAAGGTGTCCGTGCGCAAGTCCGACGGGAAGGGTTAAGGAGGCACCGTGGGCAAGATTCTCGGCATCGACCTCGGAACGACGAACTGTTGCGTCTCCGTGGTCGAAGGCGCCACCCCGCAGGTGCTCACCAATCGCGAGGGCAGCCGCACGACGCCCTCGATCGTCGGCTTCACGGAGGACGGCGAGAGGCTCGTCGGCCAGATCGCCAAGCGCCAGGCCATCACGAACCCGATGAACACCGTCTTCGCGGTCAAGCGGCTGGTCGGCCGCAAGTACGAGGCCGAGGAGACGCAACACGCCCGCGAGGTGCTTCCGTACGAGATCGTCCGCGCCGTCAACGGCGACGTGAAGATCCGAGCACGCACCCGGGAATACAGCCCCGAGGAGATCTCGGCGTTCATCCTGCGGGAGATCAAGGAGTTCTCGGAGGAGGCGCTCGGCGAGGAGATCACCGAGGCGATCATCACCGTGCCGGCGTACTTCGACGACGCGCAGCGCCAGGCGACGCGCGACGCCGGACGGATCGCGGGCCTCGAAGTCCTGCGCATCATCAACGAGCCGACGGCCGCCTCGCTCGCCTACGGCCTCGACCGCAAGGGCAGCGAGACGGTGGCGGTCTACGACCTCGGCGGAGGCACGTTCGATATTTCGATCCTGCAGCTCGGCGACGGGATCTACGAGGTGAAGGCCACGGCCGGCGACACCTACCTCGGCGGCGAGGACTTCGACAAGAAGATCATGGACTGGCTGCTCGACGACTTCCGCAAGTCGACGGGCATCGACCTGCGCCAGGATCGGATGGCACTCCAGCGCCTGAAGGAAGCGGCCGAGAAGGCCAAGTGCGAGCTCTCGACCGCAACGGAGACGACGCTGACGTTGCCGTTCATCTCCGCCGACGCGTCCGGCCCCAAGCACATCAATCGGACGCTGACGCGCGAGAGATTCGAATCTCTCGTGGCGGACCTGATCGACCGCACCGCCGCGCCCTGCCTCGATGCCCTCGCCGCGGCGGGCCTGAAGCCCTCCGACGTCGACCAGGTGATCCTCGTGGGCGGCCAGACGCGCACGCCCAAGGTCCAGCGCATGGTGGCCGAGCTCTTCGGACGCGAGCCCAACCGGGACATCAACCCCGACGAGGTCGTCGCGATCGGCGCGGCCATCCAGGGCGGCGTCCTCAAGGGCGAGATCAAGGACGTCGTGCTGCTCGACGTCACGCCCCTCTCGCTCGGCATCGAGATGCACGGCGGCGTCTTCGAGAAGCTGATCGAGCGCAACTCGACGATCCCCACCAAGAACACCAAGGTTTTCACCACGGTCGCCGACAACCAGTCGGTCGTCGAGATCCACGTCCTGCAGGGCGAGCGCGAGATCGCCAAGGACAACAAGTCGCTCGGCCGCTTCGAGCTCGTCGGCATCCCCTCGGCGCCCCGGGGCGTCCCCCAGATCGAGGTCACGTTCGCCATCGACTCGAACGGCATCGTCAACGTGTCGGCGCGGGACCTCGCAACCGGGAAAGCCCAGGGCTTGCAGATCAACCCGGCGGGCGGCCTGTCGCAGAACGAGATCGACAAGATCATCAAGGAGGCCTCGGCCTTCGCGGAGGCCGATCACGAGCGGCGCGAGATCGCGGCGGTCCGCAACCGGCTCGAAGGCATGATCGCGTCCAACGAGCGCGTGCTTGCGGAATTCGGCAGCGCCCTCGGCGACGACGAGCGCAGCCGCATCGAGGAAACGCTCAAACGCTCCCGCGAGATCGCCGGCGGCGAATTGCGCGAGGCATTCAACGAGGCCATCTTCGACATGCAGGGCGTCTCGAAGGTCCTCACGCGAGTCATGCTCCAGCGCGCCGGAGCCGGCGGGGCGGCCGCGAGCTGATCGGGGGTCAGGTCTCTCAAAGTGTGACTTTGATCGTCCTGACCTCGGGAAATCGCTGGCTGTCGTTGCGCCGCATGTCCGCAAGGAAGGCGAAAGTCACACTTTGAGAGACCTGACCCCAGATTATTACGAGATCCTCGGCGTGGGCCGGGACGCGGACGAAGCGGCGCTCAAGAGCGCGTACCGCAAGCTCGCGCTCACGTACCATCCCGATCGGAACCCCAACAATCCGGACGCCGCCGAGAAATTCAAGGAAGCGTCGCAGGCATACGCCGTCCTTTCGGACTCCGAGAAGCGGGCCCGGTACGACCGCTTCGGCCCCGCGGGGGTCGGAGGCGCCGGCGGCTTCGCGGGATTCGAGGCGTCGGGCTTCGGGGACCTGTCGGATCTTTTCGGCGGTCTCTTCGGCTTCGCTTCGGGCGGCGGATTCGGCGGCGCAGCCCCGGGACCGATGGCAGGCAGCGATCTCGTTTACCGCATGCAGATCGCGTTTCGCGACGCCGCGTTCGGCGTCGAGGCGCCGATCGCCATCTCGCGGCTCGAGCCGTGCGACACGTGCGAGGGCAGCGGCGCGGAGCCCGGCACAAAACCGAGGACGTGCCCGGCCTGCAGCGGCCGCGGGCGGCAGCGGATGTCGCAGGGGTTCTTGACGGTCACGCGCCCGTGCTCGAACTGCCAGGGCGAGGGCCGGGTCATCGACAAGCCCTGTGCGACCTGCCGCGGAGAAGGCCGGAAGCGGGTCAAGAAGGACATGACGATCCGGATCCCGGCGGGCGTCGAGTCCAACTCGCGCCTTCGGTTGACGGGCGAGGGAGACGCGGGGCCCAACGGCGGTCCGGCCGGCGACCTGTACGTCGTCCTGACCGTCGCCGACGACGAAGTCTTCACGCGGGAGGACGACGACATCGTCGTGTCGCTCGATCTTCCGTTCCCGACGCTCGTCCTCGGCGGCGAGGTGCCGGTCCCGACGCTCGATGGCTCGGAGACCGTGACGGTCGCTCCGGGGACCGCGGTGGGCGCCGAGCTGCGCCTGAAGGGCCGAGGGATGGGGCGGCTCGGCCGCAACGGCCGGGGCGACCTCATCGCCCGCGTGAGCGTGCAGGTGCCGCGCTCACCCTCGAAGGAGGAGAAAGAAGCGCTTCGCAGGTACGCAGAGCTCACGGGCGCGCCCGTGAGCAAGGGCAGGGGCGTCCTGGGGAAGGCGAAGAAGATCTTTTCTTGATTTCGGACTTCGACGTGCGGACTTCGAAATTGGAAATCCATGCAGCGCCCGAGCTATAGCCGCCTGCTGGTTCCGAAAAAGTCCGGCGACGAAACGGCCCTCGGAGTTCTCCTCCTCTTCGATCCCCTCGGCTTCGAGAACAGCGGCAGCGACCTCGTGGCCTTCTTCCGTGATCCCGGCACCGCTCGGAGCGCGGGCGACGCACTGCGGGCGCGCCGGATCCGGCACTCGCTGACGACCGACATCCCCGAGGGCGACCCGCTCGAGGCCTACCGCGCGGCCTCGCGCCCGTTTTCCGTGGGCCGGCGCTTCTGGATCGAGCCGGGAGAGGCCAACGACGGGGCGCCGCCGGAGGGCCGGATCGCCCTCCGGGTCCCGGCGTCGCGGGCCTTCGGGACCGGCACCCACGCTTCGACGCGCCTCGCGCTGCTGGCGCTGGAAGACGAGGCGCTCGACGGGCGTTCCGTCCTCGACGTCGGAACGGGCTCGGGAGTGCTCGCTCTCGCGGCGGCCGGTCTCGGTGCGCGCCGGGTCGTCGGCCTCGACACGGATCCGGACGCGATCTTCGTGGCACGCGAGAACGCGGGGCGCCACGCTTTTGGCGAGCGCGTGCGCCTCTACGCGGGGCCCCTCGGGGCCTGCGCCGGACAGTTCGACCTCGTCGTCGCCAACATGCTCGCCGAGGAGATCCTTCCGGAAGCCGGGCGGCTGCGCTCCCGGGCCGCGCGGCAGGGGCGGGTGCTCCTCTCGGGGGTGACGCGGGAGCGCGAGAGAGCGGTGCTGGCGAGACTGCGGACGGGCCGCTGGAAACTGGCCGGACGCCGCACGGAGGACGAATGGATCAGCCTGTGCCTCGAGCGCGCCTGGTAGTCGAGACCCTGCCAGCGATCGGATCCCGGTGCCGCATCGAGGGCGAGGAGGCCGCGCACGCCCGCGCCCGCCGCCTCGCCGTCGGCGACCCGGTCGTCCTCGTGGATGGAACCGGCCGCGAGGCGCACGGGAGCGTCGTGAGTCTCACGCGCGTGGCGGTCGAGGTGGCGGTCGAGTCCGTGCACGCCGCCGCAGCCGAAGCGCACGGGCCGATCCATCTCCTGGTGGCCGCCGTCCGCTCCGAGCGGCTGTCCTGGATCGCCGAGAAGGCGACCGAGCTCGGCGCCGCGCGGCTGACCCTCGTCGCGAGCCAGCGCACGCAGCGGTTTCGAGCCAGCGAGGGGCTCGCGCCGCGCCTCGAGCGTGTCGTGCGCGAGGCGGCAAAGCAGGCCGAGCGGGCGAGCTGGCCGGCGATCGCCGGCCCCGTTGCGTTCGCCGAGGCGCTCCGGGGCGAGACCGCCGGCACGCGCCTCATCCTCGATCCGAGCGGCGAACCGTTTCCCGCGGCGCTGCCCGCCGGCGCGACGGCTCTTCTGGTGGGGCCCGAGGGTGGCTGGACGGACGCCGAGCTGCAGGCCGCCCTCTCTGCGGGCTGGCTCACCGCGTCCCTCGCGGCCGGCAAACTGAGGGCCGAGACGGCGGCCGTCGCGGCGCTGACGCTGACGCGCGCCGCGCTGGCGCGCCGCCCCTGACCTGCCTCGTTGACACCCCCGGGTGTCCGGACAATACTCACGGTCACCGTCAAAGAGGGAGCGCCGCATGTCCTACGAGGACGTCAAGAAAGTCTGGATGAACGGCCTGCTCGTGGACTTCGCGGACGCGAAGATCCACGCGTTTTCGCACGTCTTTCACTACGGCTCCGGGATGTTCGAGGGCGCCCGCCTCTACAAGACGAAGCACGGCTCGGCGGCCTTCCGCCTCGACGAGCACATCAAGCGGTTGTACGACTCCTGCAAGGTGTACCGGATGGAAGTGCCGTATACGCCCAAGGAGTTTCGCGACGCGATCTTTGAGACCATCCGCGCCAAC
>DATMNJ010000057.1:0-4822 GCA_035569175.1 Thermoanaerobaculia bacterium
GGCCATCGGGACGACCGTCTTGAAGCGCTCCTCGCCGTCCTCGAGGTTGATCGAGTTCAGGATGGCCTTGCCCTGGCTCCATTTGAGACCGAGCTCCAGGACCTTCGCGTCCGTCGAGTCGAGCATCAGCGGCACCTTGACCATGCGGATCGCCCGTTCGAGAAAGGCGTTCGCATCGGCGGCTTCGTCGCGGTCCGGATCCTGGAGGCAGACGTCGATGACCTGCGCGCCGTTCTTGACCTGCGCGCGGGCGATCTCCGCGGCCGCTTCGAACTGCCCCTCGGCAATCAGCCGCTTGAACTTGCGGCTGCCGAGAACGTTCGTCCGCTCGCCGACGAGCACGGGCCGGTTGTCGACGTCGACCTCGAGAATCTCGATGCCCGACACCAGGGTCTTCGTGTGGATGGCGGCCCGCCGCGGCTTCTTGCCCTCGGCCGCCGCGGCGAGCGCGCGGATGTGGGCCGGGACCGTGCCGCAGCAGCCGCCCACGATGTTGACCCAGCCCTCGGCCATGAAGCGTTCCAGCTCCCGCGCCAGCGACTCCGGCGTCTCGCCGTAGTTGCCGTCGGCGTCGGGCAGCCCGGCGTTCGGGTAGCAGGAGGTCCGCGTCTTGGCCAGGGCCGAGAGGCTGCGGATGTGGTCCGTCATGAACTCGGGGCCGGTCGCACAGTTGATCCCGACCGAGAGCAGCGGCGCGTGCATCACGGAGGCGTACAGGGCCTCGACGTCCTGGCCGGCAAGCATCGTGCCCATCGGCTCGATCGTCACCGAGGCCATCACGGGGGTCCGCCATCCGACCTCGGCGAAGGCCTGCTCGACCCCGATGAACCCCGCCTTGAGATTGCGCGTGTCCTGTGTCGTCTCGAGTAGCAGCACGTCCGCGCCGCCGGAGAGCAGCCCGATCGCCTGCGTCCGATAGTGGCCGATCATTTCGTCGAACGTGACGCCCCCGGTCACCGTCATCGCCTTCGTCGTCGGACCCATGGAGCCCGCCACGAACCGGAGCCGGCCGGGGCCCGAGGCCGCGGCCGCCGCCCCGCGGGCGATCTCGGCCGCCCGGCGGTTGATCTCGAGGGCCTTGTCCGCCAGACCGTACTCGGCCAGGACGAGGGGCGTCCCTCCGAAGGTGTCCGTCTCCACCATGTCCGCGCCGGCGGCGAAGTAGTCGGCGTGCATGCGCCGCACGACGTCCGGCCGCGTCAGGACGAGGTTCTCGTTGCAGCCCTCGAGCTCCGGACCGCCGAAGTCTTCGGCCGACAGGTCCTGAGCCTGCATCCACGTCCCCGTCGCACCGTCGAGCACGAGGATGCGCTCGGCGAGAAGCTCCTGGAGCGCCTCGGCCCGCTCGCGCTGCGACGCGCCGTCGGGGGTCCGGTGATCGGCCATGGGAATGCGCATTATGCGGGATGAGGCGGGTTTCGGTCATGCTGTGGCGGCCCGCGGGGCGCTCGCGCCCCTGATATCCTCGGCGCCCGCATGAGCCGCAACGCCCCCACCATCGTCGTGATCGGCGGAGGCTTCAGCGGCGCCGCGGTCGCCGCGCACCTGCTGCGCCGCGGCTCCCCGGCCCGGGTCGTCCTCGTCAACCGCTTCGGCCCCATCGGCCGCGGCGTCGCGTATGGCACCCGCATCGAGGCGCACGTTCTCAACGTCCCTGCCGGGGGCATGAGTGCGCTGCAGGACGACCGCGACCACTTCGTGCGCTGGGCCCGGACGCGCGACGACGGGATCCGCGCCGGGAGCTTCGTTTCTCGCCGGCTCTACGGCGAATACCTCGAGAGCCTCCTGCGCGAAACCGAGCAGCACGCGCCCCGGACGTCCCGGCTCGAGCGCCTCGTCGGCGTCGCCCGCGACGTCGAGATCCGAGCGGGCGGGGAAGCGGCCGAGGTCGTCTTCGCCGGGGCGCGCATCGTGGCCGACCACGTCGTCCTAGCTCTGGGCAACTATTCGCCCACCAATCCCGCGGCCGTGGGCGGAGAGTTCTACGAGACCGACCGCTACGTGCGCGATCCCTGGGTCCGGGGCGCGCTCGACGCCGTGAGGCCCGGCGAGTCGGTGCTGATGCTCGGCACCGGCCTGACGATGATGGACATCGCGCTCGACCTCGCGGCGCGGGGCGTGCGCCTGCCGCTCTTCGCGGTGTCGCGCCACGGCCTCGTGCCTCGCGCGCACCGGGCGGATCTCGCCCCGGCCGGTCCCGAGGCGCTGCCGCCCGGCTTCGACGGCCCTCCCCGTTCCATCGCGCGGTACGCGCGCCTCGTTCGCCGGCACGTCGCGGCACGCGCCGAGGCGGGCGGCGACTGGCGCGACGTCGTCGGCGCACTGCGCCCGATCACGCCCGCGCTCTGGATGGGCCTGACCCAGGAGGAACGCGCGCGCTTTCTGCGCCACTTGCGGCCGTGGTGGGACGTGCACCGGCACCGCGCCGCGCCCGAAACGGCGCGGGCCGTCGAAACGATGCTCGCCGCCGGCGATCTCTCCGTGCGCGCGGCGCGCATTCTCGGCTACCGCTCCGTGGCGGGCGAGGTCGAGGTGACGATTCGCCCGCGCGGCGCCTCCGAGGCCGGGCGCGTCCACGTGAACCGCGTCGTCAATTGCACGGGCCCGTCGACCGACGTCCGCCGCGTCGGCGATCCGCTGCTCGACGCGCTGCTCGCGCGCCGGCTCCTTCGCCCCGATCCCCTCGGCCTGGGGCTCGAGACGGCCGCGGATGGCGCCTTGTTCGATGCGGCCGGACGCCCGTCCCGCGTCCTCTCTCTCGTCGGCCCGCTCCTCAAGGCGGATCGCTGGGAGGCCACCGCCGTCCCCGAGCTGCGCGAGCGCGCGGCGCGCCTGGCCGAACGACTGCTGCCCTAGCCCTCGGTCGTCCCGAGCCCCGGGGTCCCGCCGGCCTGCGCCTCCCGTGAGCCGGCGGCAAGGGCCGCCTCGAGGAGCCGCGCGGCCTCGGAGCCGCTCCCGACCGCCGCCGCCGCACGCGAGAGCTCCAGGAGGGTCACGTCGTCGGTGCATGCCCACATGAACGAGAAGTCGTGTCCGGTCCGAGTACGGAAGAGGGCGAGCGCCTCCTCGAGCGGGGTGGCATCCGCAGACGCCCGGGCAAGCCCGGCGAGCGCCTGGACGAGCAGGTGCCCTCCGCCGAGGCTGCGGGGACGGCCGCGAAGGTGAGCGATCGCCTGAGCGAAGGCGGCAGCCGCGGCCGGCCCGTCCTCCTGCTCGAGCGCCGTGCGGCCGAGGCCGCAGAGACCGACCCCTCGAAACGTGTCGCGATACATGAAGTCCGACTTTTCGACCGTCGCAAGGCCCTCGATGCATCGCGCCCGGGCCTGATCGAGCTCCCCGAGACGTCGCAGGGCCTCGCCCAGGTAGCAGGCAACGCCTGCCGTCGGGCCGCTGCGGGACTCGCCTTCGAGCACGACCGCCCTCTCCAGACACCAGCGCGCTTCCGCGCCGTGAGCCAGATCGAGGTGTGTCCAACCCAGGGCGAGCCAGGCGAAGCCGTGGAGCGGCTCGAGCGCGACGGCCCGCTGGAAGAGGAGAAGGCTCTCGGCCGGCCGCGACATCTGGGTCAGGCAGATGCCTCCGAAGTAGGCTGCGTAGACGCTCGTTGCCTCCAGCTCCATCGCCCGACGCTCCTCGTCGAGCGCCTCGCTCGGGCGGCCCGTTCGCGTGAGGGCGTAGCCGAGCCAGATGCGCGGTTCGGCGAGCGTCGGGTCGGCGGCGATGGACCGGCGGGCATAACGCTCGGCAATCTCGAGCTCCTCCGGATTCGTCTGGTAGGGGAACCGCATGCAGTGAACGGCCGCAAGCCCGGCCAGAGCCGGGGCGTAGGCGGCATCTGCCGCGGCCGCCTGCTCGAAGAGCGCCTGCGCCTGGTCGAGGGATCCCTTTTCGAGGCGGTGAAAGAATCGCCTCCCCCGCTCGTAGCGCTCGTAGGCGTCGACCCGCGGAACGGCCCGAACCGGCCGGGCCGCCCCGCCGGGCCGCAGCCGCTCGGCCGCCGAGGCCGCCAGCCGGTCCTGGATCGCGAACAAGTCGTCCACCTCGCCGTCGACCTTCTCGGACGCGGCGACATCGGAGGTCAGCCCGTCGGTCAGCTGCGCCGTGACGCGGAGGCGACCGCCCGCGCGCTGGTACGCGCCCGACAGGAGCCACCTGCAGCCGAGGATCTGTCCGAGCTGTCGCCCGGAGCCATCCGCCTCCGCCACGGCGCGGCGCACGGCGTCCCTCGGCACGAGCGAGACGCCCGGAAGCCGCGCGAGGTCGACCGCCAGGCTTTCCGCGAATCCGCTTCCGATCCAGTCGTCGTCCGGATTGCGCGAGAGGTTGCGAAAATCGAGGACCGCCAGGGTGTCCGGCAGCGCGGTCATCAATTCTCCCGAACCGAGCAAGCGCAGGTCCGCCAGAAACGCCTCGGCGGACGGGTAGCGGCGCTCCGGGTCGCGGGCCATCGCGCGCGCCAGCAACGCGCCCGTCTCGACCGGCACGCCCGCGGAGCCGATCGGCTCGAACTCGGCCGACAGATTGGCGGCGATGCGGTTGGCGGGGTTGTCCCCCGGGAACGCCGGGCGCCCGGCGAGCATCTCGTAGAGCACGGCACCGAGCGAAAAGAGATCCGATCGCTCATCGAGCGGAAGGCCGCGAAGCTGCTCGGGAGACATGTAGCCGAGCGTTCCGAGGACGGCTCCGGCCTCCGTCAGGGCGACCTCGGTTCGGTCCTCGCTGCCCGCCTCGGCCTCGCTTAATCGGGCGATCCCGAAATCGAGCAGCTTGCCGAGATGGTCGCCAGCGACCATGACGTTCTCGGGCTTGATGTCGCGGTGGA
>DATMNJ010000058.1:0-10690 GCA_035569175.1 Thermoanaerobaculia bacterium
GCCGACCTACATGCAGGAGATCATCATCGGCGTCGAGCGGCAGGTGGGCGACTGGAACTTCGGGGTCCAGGGGATGTACCGCAGCCTGCGCAGCGTCATCGAGGACACGTGCGTTCCGGTCGACGTCTGCGACAACTACGCGTTCTTCAACCCGGGGCACAGCACCGTCACGCCCTGCGTCGACGGCTTCCCCTGCTACAACGGCCAGGCCTTCCCGGCGGCCCAACGCATCTTCAAGGGCATCCAGTTCACGGCCCAGAAGCGGCTCTCGGACAACTGGTTCCTGTACGCGAGCTATCTCTATTCGACCCTGAAGGGCAATTTCGACGGCAGCTACCGCGCGGTCGGCGGCTTCAACGCCAAGGATCCGAACATCACGGACGACTTCGACTATCCCGAATTCGAGGTCAACGCGAACGGGCGCCTCACGCTCGACCGGCCGAGCCAGGCGAAGCTGCAGGCGGCCTACGTCTTTCCGTTCAACCTCACCTTCTCCGCCTCGGCGTACTACCTGAGCGGGACGCCGCTGTCGCAGATCGGGTGGTGGGACGGCTACGGCGGCCCCGAGCTCTTCCTGGCGCCCCGCGGCACGGAGGGACGCTCGCCCGCCATCTACGAGATCGACGCCCATCTCGACTATGCCCTGTTGCTCGGGCCCGTGACCGTCCACGTGCTCGCGGATGCGTTCAACCTGCTCAACAAGCAGCAGGCGCTGACGATCGACCAGGTCTGGGCGTTCCAGCAGGCCGACAACCTCTCGCCGACGCCGACCAACGCGCACTACGGCCAGCCGAATACCTACCAGCAGCCGCGCACGCTGCGCCTGGGCTTCCGGGTCAGCTTCTAGCGGCGGGCGGTAGACTGCGTCACCCCTCCCGCCCGAGGGGAGAGGGCCCAGCCATGGCGAGCGAATACAGCGTCGAGATCCGGGGCCTGACCAGGCGCTTCGGCGACGTGGCCGCGGTCGACGCCGTCTCCCTCGACATCCGGCGGGGCGAGTTCTTCTCCCTCCTCGGCCCGTCGGGTTGCGGCAAGACGACGCTGCTGCGGATGATCGGAGGGTTCGAGCTGCCGACGGAGGGCTCGATCCGGATCGACGGCGCCGACATGACTTGGGTCGCGCCCTACCGCCGGCCCGTGAACATGGTGTTCCAACACTACGCGCTCTTCCCGCACCTGACCGTCGCGGAGAACGTGGCGTTCGGCATGCGCTACAAGAGCGTGCCCCGCGCCGACGAGGGCAAACGGGTGGCCGATGCGCTGTCGCTCGTCCAGCTTTCCGGCTTCGAGAAGCGCCACCCGCACCAGCTCTCGGGCGGCCAGCGGCAGCGCGTGGCGCTGGCGCGGGCGCTCGCCCTCGAGCCCGAGGTGCTGCTGCTCGACGAACCGCTCGGCGCTCTGGACCAGAAACTGCGCAAGGAGGTGCAGGTGCAGCTGAAACATCTGCAGCGCTCCCTCGGGATCACGTTCATCTTCGTCACGCACGACCAGGAGGAGGCGCTGACGATGAGCGACCGCGTGGCCGTCATGAACCGGGGCCGCGTCGAGCAGATGGACGACGCGGCGCGCGTCTTCGAGCGTCCGGCCACGGAGTTCGTCGCCAACTTCATGGGCGCGTCGAACTTCTTCGCGGCGCGCGTGAGCGGGACGGACGGCGGCGTCGTGTCGCTGGCGCTCAAGGCCGGCGGCGAGGTCCGGATCGCGTCGGCCGAGGCGGGCCCCCATCGGACGGGAGAGGATGTGCGCTTCGTCGTAAGGCCCGAGAAGCTCGACCTGCGCGGCCGCGACCTCTCGCCTCACGGCGTGCCGTCGCTGCCCGTGACGATCGAGGACAAGGTCTACCAGGGCGTCAGCACGCTCTGGATCGTCCGCGACGCGGCCGACGAGCGGTTCGTCGTCTACGAGCAGAACGAGAGGCCCTTCGAGGAGGGCTCGCGATTTGCCGTGGGCGGCCGCGCGTTCCTGTGCTGGAACGCACGGCACGCCGTGATGCTGCGCCAGGGCGGGGCAGCGGGCTGATGGCCGATCGGCCCCCGCGGCCGGAGAGGACCGGGGTCCTGCTGGCCCTTCCGACCTGGCTCACGCTCGGCGTCTTCTTCCTGCTTCCGCTGGCGATCCTCTTCGTCATCAGTTTCGGCCAGCGCGCGACCTACGGGGGCCTGAAACCCATCGTGGACCTCGGCCTGTACCTGAGGTCCGGCAAGTTCCTCGCGAACTACGCCCGCTCGCTCCATCCGATCTACCTCCAGATCTTCTGGCGGTCGATCTGGATGGCCGTCGTGACGACGCTGGTGTGCCTCGTCGTGAGCTTTCCCGTCGCGTACTACATCGCGGTCGCGGCTCCGGCGCGGCGCCGCAACCTCCTCCTCGGGCTCGTCGTGGTGCCCTTCTGGACGAGCTTCCTGATCCGGACCTACGCGTGGATGTTCATCCTGCGCACCGAGGGCCTCGTCAACCGCTTCCTCGTCGGGAGCGGCCTGACGCACGGACCCCTCGAGCTGCTGTACAACAACTTCGCCGTGCTCATCGGCCTGATCTACGGCGAGCTGCCGTTCATGATCCTGCCGCTCTATGCCTCGCTCGAGAAGCTCGACCTGTCGCTGCTCGAGGCGTCGGCGGACCTGGGCGCCGCCCGGTCCTCGACCTTCTGGCGGATCACGGTGCCCATGACCATGCCCGGGATCGTGGCGGGCGTGATCCTCGTCTTCGTGCCGAGCCTCGGACAGTTCATCGTCTCGGACCTGCTCGGCGGGGCCAAGACGATCCTCGCGGGCAACCTGATCCAGAACCAGTTTGCGGTCGCCCGCAACAAGCCCTTCGGCGCGGCGGTCGCGTTCGAGCTGACGGCGGCCGTCCTGCTCCTGCTCTTCGCCTATGCCCTCTATACGAAGCGCAAGGGCCAGGACGTCCTGCTGTGAGGGGGCGCGGCCGCTTCCTGTCCGTGTACGCCTGGCTCGTGTACGTGTTCCTCTACGCGCCGATCGCGATCCTCGTTCTGTTCTCGTTCAACCGGGCCCGGCAGACCGCCGTCTGGGAGGGCTGGACGCTCGAGTGGTACCGCAGCCTCGCGGGCAACGACCTGATCCTGGCGTCGGTGAAGAACAGCCTGATCGTCGGCCTCGCGAGCACTGCGATCGCCACCGTCATCGGCACGCTCGTGGCGCTCGCCCTCGGCCGCCACGCCCTGCGCGGCGAGGGGTTCACCCGCAGCCTCCTGTACCTTCCCGTCATCATTCCGGAGATCGTCCTCGGGGCGGCGCTCGTCACGTTCTACGGCGTCCTCTCCTTCCACCTCTCGCTGTGGACCGTGGTGATCGCGCACGTCGTCTTCTGCGTCTCGTACGTCGCGATCGTGGTCCGCGCGCGCCTGTCCGGCTTCGACCGCTCGCTCGAGGAGGCCGCCCTGGACCTCGGCGCGCGGCCCCTGCAAACCTTCTGGAGGGTCACGCTGCCGCTGATCACGCCGGGGATCGTGGCGGGGGCGCTGCTCTCGTTCACGATCTCGATCGACGACTACGTGATCACGTCCTTCGTGGCCGGCGTGGGCGCGACGACCCTGCCGCTCCAGATCTACTCGATGCTGAAGGTCGGCGTGACGCCGGAGGTCAACGCCGTGTCGAGCCTGCTCCTGGCGCTGACGGTCGTGCTGATCGTCATCGCCCAGCGCCTGCAGCAGGCGCCGGTCGAACGCGGGGAGATGTCGTGAGCCGCCTCGCTCGCGCCGCCGCCGGAGGGATTCTCGCGGCGGCGGTCCTGGCGGGTGCGGCCTGCGGCCCGCGGGGCGACGAGACGCCGTACCCGGGGCCCGGCGAAAAGAAGCTGAACCTGTACATCTGGTCGGAGTACCTCCCGAAAGAGGTCATCGACGAGTTCACGCGGCGCACGGGGATCGCCGTCCACTACGACCTCTACGACTCCAACGAGCCCGTGCTCGAGAAGCTCCAGTCGGGCGTGGCCGACTACGACCTCGTGGTCCCGTCGGACTATATGGTGCGGATCCTGATCGAGCTGAAGCTCCTGCGGCCGCTCGACCGGGCGAGGCTGAAGAACCTCAAGAACCTCGATCCGCGCTTCCTCGACAAGCAGTTCGATCCCGGCAACGCCTATTCGCTCCCGTACGTCTGGGGCACGACCGGGTATGGCTACGACAAGACGAAGGCGGGGCGGACCGAGGACAGTTGGGCGCCGCTCTTCGACCCGAGGAACCGGGGCCAGATCCTCATGCTCGACGACATGCGCGAGTGCTTCGCCGCGGCCCTCAAGTTCCTCGGTCACTCCCTGAACAGCACCGACCCCGCGATCCTGAAGCAGGCGGCCGTCCTCCTGAAGAAGCAGAAGGACCTCGTCAAGACGTACAACAGCGGCGACTACGAGAACATCCTCGCGGCCGGCGACGTGTGGTTCGCCCACGGCTACAACGGCCAGCTCGCGAGGGTCGCGGCCGCGGATCCGCGGCGCTTCGGCTACGTCCTGCCCAAGGAAGGCGCGACGCTCTGGATGGACAGCGTCTGCATTCCGGCGCGCGCGCGCAACGTCGAGTCCATCTACGCGTTCCTCGACTACGTCCTCGAGCCCGAGGTCAACGCCCGGATCGTGAACGGGATCAGCTACGCGAGCCCGAACGTGCCGGCACGGAAGTTCATCCGGCCCGAGATCCTGAACGACCCGGCGATTTATCCGTCCGAAGAGGCGCTGGCCAAGTGCGAGCTGCTCGAGGACATCGGCGACGCGACGACCATCCTCGACGAGTACTGGACCGAGATCAAGGCGCAGTAGGATACGCACGCGAAAAGGAGTCGCCCGCCATGAAGACTTACAAGAACTACGTCAACGGCGCCCTCGTGGACGCGGTCGAGGGCCAGGACGAGGCGATCATCAGTCCCGTGGACGAGTCGGTCCTCGGCAAGGTGCCCAAGGGCACCGAGAAGGACGTCGACCGCGCGGTGGACGCGGCCGCGAAGGCCTTCGACACCTGGCAGGACACGACGCCGGCCGACCGGAGCCTCATGCTCTTGAAGCTCGCCGACCGGATCGAGCAGAACGCCGAGGAGCTCGCCGTCCTCGAGGCCGACAACGTCGGCAAGCCCATCGGCCTCGCGCGCTCGGAGATCCCGTTCATGGTGGACAACCTCCGGTTCTTCGCCGGCGCGTGCCGCTGCATGGAGGGCAAGGCCGCGGGCGAGTACCTGGCCGGCTACACGAGCATGATCCGGCGCGAGCCGGTCGGGGTCGTCGGCTCGATCGCGCCGTGGAACTACCCGCTCATGATGGCGGTCTGGAAGATCGGTCCGGCGCTGGCGGCCGGCAACACGGTGATCCTGAAGCCCTCCGAGCAGACGCCGCTGACGTCGCTACGCCTGATGGAGCTCTCCGGCGACATCTTCCCGCCCGGAGTGCTCAACGTCATCACCGGCCACGGGGAGCCGGTGGGCGCCGGCATCGTGCGGCACCCGAAGGTCAACATGGTTTCGCTGACCGGCGACGTCGCGACGGGCAAGGAGATCGCCCGGACCGCGGCCGCGTCGCTCAAGAAGGTCCACCTCGAGCTCGGCGGGAAGGCGCCGGTCATCATCTTCGACGACGCCGACATGGATCTGGTGATCCCGGGCATCAAGGTGGCGGGCTTTGCCAACAGCGGCCAGGACTGCACGGCGGCCTGCCGGCTCTATGCGAGCGAGCGAATCTACGACAAGCTCCTCGCCGACCTCGTCCCCGCGGTCGAGTCGCTGAAGGTCGGCAGCATCAAGGACGACGATTCGAACATGGGGCCCGTCATCTCGGCCGAACACCGCAAGCGGGTCTCGGGCTTCCTCGACCGGGCGAAGGCCAGCGGGCACGTCCGCGTTCTCACCGGCGGCGGCGCGGGCAGCGGGAAGGGGTTCTGGTTCGAGCCCACGATCGTCGCCGACGCGAAACAGAGCGACGAGATCGTCCGGAAGGAAGTCTTCGGTCCGGTCATCACGGTCACCCGCTTCTCCGGCGACGACGAGGCCCTGCGGTGGGCCAACGACGTGGACTACGGCCTGTCGGCGTCGGTTTGGACGACCAACGTGAACCGCGCCTTGAACGCGGCCCGCAAGCTGCGGTTCGGGACCGTCTGGATCAACGACCACCTGCCCCTCGTCTCCGAGATGCCGCACGGCGGCTACAAGCAGTCCGGCTACGGCAAAGACATGTCCATGTACGCGATCGAGGACTACACCCAGATCAAGCACGTCATGGCGCGGATCGCGCAGACGGTGGGACCGAGCTTCCTCCCGTCCTAGAAACGGGGTCAGGTCTCTCAAAGTGTGACTCTTGGGCGACCCGGGCAACGAGATACGAGCGTCCTCAAAGTCACACTTTGAGAGACCTGACCCCCGGCTACGCCACCCAGACGGCCTTCACGTTGACGAACTCCCGGATGCCCTGGACGGCGAGCTCGCGGCCGAAGCCGGACCGTTTGATGCCGCCGAAGGGCAGGCGAGGGTCGCTCTTGACCATGCCGTTGATGAAGACGGCGCCGGCCTCGATGCCGCGAATCAGGCGCTCGCGCTCGGCCTCGTCGCGGGTCCAGGCCGACGCGCCGAGGCCGAAGCGGGTCTGGTTCGCGACGGCGATGGCGTCGTCGACGCTCTTGACCCGAAAGAGGCTCGCGACCGGTCCGAAGATCTCCTCGGCCGCGGCCGGGCTGCCGGGCGGGACGTCGGACAGGACGGTCGGGGCGTAGAAGCTGCCGGGCCGGTCGAGGCGCTTGCCGCCGAGTAGCAGCTTTGCGCCAGAGGCGACGCTGCGGCGGACGAGGTCGTCCACCTCCGCGAGGATGGCGGGCGTCGCGAGCGGCCCGATCTGGACCGAGGCATCGAGGGGATCGCCCACCTTCAGGGCCGCCATCTTCTCGACGAAGAGGCGCTCGAACTCGGCGGCGATCTCCTGGTGGACGATGAAGCGCTTGGCCGCGATGCAGGACTGGCCGTTGTTGATCGTTCGCGCGCGCACGGCCATGGTGGTCGCCACGGCGAGGTCGGCGCTCGGCATCACGATGAACGGGTCGCTGCCGCCGAGCTCGAGCACGGCCTTCTTGATCTGCGCCCCCGCCGCGCGGCCGACGCTGACCCCCGCCGCCTCGCTGCCGGTCAGAGTGACGGCGGCGATGCGGGGATCGTCGATGAGCGCGGCGACCCGATCGGAGCCGACGAGGAGGGTCTGGAAGGCGCCGTTGGGCACGTCCGCTTCCCGGAAGATCGTCTCGATCGCGAGGGCGCACTGGGGCACGTTCGAGGCGTGCTTCAGCAGTCCGACGTTGCCGGCCATCAGCGCGGGCGCCGCGAAGCGGAAGACCTGCCAGAACGGAAAGTTCCAGGGCATGACCGCGAGGACCGGCCCGAGGGGCTCGTAGCGCACGAAGCTCTGGCTCGCGTCGGTCGCGGCGGGCTCGTCGGCGAGGAATCGCTCTGCGCTCTCGGCATAGTAGCGGCAGACCCAGGCGCACTTCTCGGCCTCGGCGACGGCCGCGCCGATGGGCTTTCCCATCTCGAGCGTCATGATCCGGCCCCACTCCTGCTTGCGCGACTCGAGCACGTCGGCCGCGCGCAGCAGTCGGGCGGCGCGCTCGGCGAACGAGTTGCGCCGCCAGCGCGGAAAGAGGGACGCGGCCAGAGCCACCCGGCGCTCGACCTCGCTTTCGGAATGCGGGTCGAAGGTCCGGAGAGTCTCTCCGGTCGCGGGGTTCACGGACGCGATGGCCACTCGGGTTCCTTTGGACGACGCCGCATCAACTCCAGCGTACACGCATCTCGCGACGCTCGAGCATTTCGAAGAACAGCTCGCCCGGCACGGCCGTCTCGGGGCAGAGGACGCCGGGAGTGCGGATGGTTCGGCTGGCGAGCAGCTGGCCGGCGATCGAGAGCGGGACGCCCGTGTCGAGGCTGCCGGCCGCGACCTTCCACACGGTGTGGGGGAGCACGGTCAGGTCCGCCCGCCGCTCGACCGGCCGGCCGTCCTTGCGCCCGGTCAGGTCGACGCGCAGCGCATCGCAGTCGTCGGGGCCGCCGGGCGGGACGGCCTGGCGGGCCGCGAGCTCGAGGAGCACCTCGCGGGCAGAGAGCTTGCCCGCGATCTTCTCGCGGGAGGCGAAGCCGAGCTCGACGAGCAGGCGCATCTTCTCGACGAAGGACGGCTCGAAGGCCACCTTGAAGCTCGCGTGCCGGAGTCCCGGAAAGGAACGCGGGAACATGGCGACCTCGGAGTGCAGCGTGTAGAGCGCCTCGGCGCGCCCGACGGGGGGCGGAAAGTCGATCGTCTCCCGGCCGCTCATGGGGGGCACGGCCTCAGGCCGCCCGTCCCGGAAGATCATGGGCTCGAGCGAGAATTCGTCGATCACGGTGTCGAGGGCATACGGGACGGGCAGGGGACCCGAGACCCCGCGGTCGAGGCAGCCGACGCGCACGTGAATCGCCTCGACGCTCTCGAGCCCGCGGGCGAGGACGCCGGCCATGACGTTCGTGATCCCCGGCGTCGATCCCATGCCGAGCAGCGCGGGCACCCCCGCCCGGACGAACTCCTCGTGGAGGCCGAATTGCTCGAGGGAGCCGTGGTACAGGCCGCCGAGATCGGAGTACGGGACGCGCGCGGCGAGCGCGGCGCGCATGATCGGCACGTTGAAGTAATAGGTGACGCAGTTCAAGACCGCGTCGTGCCCGTCGAGCAGGCGCGCCGTCGCCGCCTCGTCGCGGGCATCGAGGCTCGCCCGGCGCACGCGGGCGTCCGGGTGCGAGTAGGGTTTACGGTCCGCCGCCGTGATGGCGACGTCTGGAACGAACTCGAGCAGGTCGCGCACGACGACCTGCGCCATGGCGCCCGCGGCGCCGAGGACCGCGATGCGCATCTCCTCCTAGTCCTCGTCCGCTTTGATGTCGGGCGTCGAGTCGTCGACCTCCTTGAGCGTCTCCTCGAGGGCGCCGAGCACGTCGTTCAAGAGTTTGTCCGGGATGTTGAGCGCGGGCTCGATGCGGACGACCTTGGAGTTGGTCAGCGTTCCGGCCACGAGGACGCCGCGGCGGAAGAGACCGGCGACGACCTTGTACCCGATTTCCGTGTTGACGAACTCGACCCCGAGGAGCAGGCCCCGGCCGCCGGCCCGCTGGATGAGCCGGTCGTAGCGCAGCTTCAGGCGGATGAGCTGGGCCAGCATGTACTTGCCCTTGCGCGCCGCCTGGCCCGGGAGATCCTCCTCGAGCGTGACGTTGATGGCGGCGATGCCCGCCGCGCAGGCCAGCGGATTCCCGCCGAAGGTCGACGAGTGGATGAAGGGGTTGGTTTCGAGCACGCCCCAGATCTTCGGCGTCGAGATGAAGGCCGACAGGGGCATGACGCCGCCGCCTATCGCCTTGCCGAGGCACATGATGTCGGGCACGACGTTCCAGTGATCCACGCCGAAGAGCTTTCCGGTGCGGCCGAGGCCCGTCTGGACCTCGTCGGCGATCAGCAGCGTCCCGTACTCGTCGCAGGCCTTCCGGATCCGCGGCCAGAAGTCGTCCGGCGGCACGATCGCGCCCGCCTCGCCCTGGATCGGCTCCATGATGACGCCGGCGATGCCCTTGCCCGTCGCGTCTGCCTTGTAGAGCTCGTCGATCACCGCGTCGGCGTCGCCGAACTCGACGAAGTGGATTCCCGGCAAAAGCGGCAGGAACGGCTCGCGGTACTCCCACTTGCCGAGCAGCGACAGCGAGCCGCAGCTCTTTCCGTGGAACCCCCGCAGCGAGCTGATGAAGTTGGTCTTGCCCGTGTAGAGGCGCGCGAGCTTGATCGCGCCCTCCACCGCGTCGGTGCCGTTGTTGATGAAGAAGGAGTACTGGAGGTCGCCCGGCGTGATCTCGCCGAGCAGCTCCGCCAGGGCGCCCCGCAACGGATCCAGCAGCTCCTGGCTGGAGAGGGGCATACGCTGGAGCTGATCGGCCACGGCCTTGACGACCTTCGGGTGGCGGATGCCCGCGCTGTAGATGCCGTATCCGCCGAGGCAGTCGATGTACGTGCGGCCCGCGAGGTCCTGGAACGTCGAGCCGTCGCCGGCCCACTCGAGCGCCGGGTTCTCCCGCATCTCGACGACCGACTTGCGGTACTCGAGGTAACCGCGGTTGTAATAGAACTGGAAGTTGTCGACCGTGTCGGTCGCGATCTTGTCCTTCTGCTCCTGCGTCAGCTCCTTCGCGGAGATGATGTCGAGCCACTTCTGGGACTCCTGGATGAGCTCCTGGGTGTTCATGCGCGTCTGACCGGTGCTGAGTTCCTGCGTGGCCATGCGATCCCCCGTTTCGTCGTCGGAAATGCCGTTGCCGGGCCGCCGTCCGGGGGAGCGGCTAAGAGTCTCCGACGCAGAAGAGGTGGCGCCTAGGCTTTTTGGAGCGCATGTTCGAGGACGTCCAATCCCTCCGCGAGCTCGTCGTCGGTGATGACGAGCGGCATGAGGGTCCGAAGGATGTTTCCGTACGTCCCGGCGCCGACGAGCAGCAGGCCCCCTTCGTACGCGGCCGCGATGACCCGGTCGGTCCGTTCCTTGTCGGGCTGCTTGCCCGCTTTGTCCTCGACGAGCTCGAGCGCGCGCATCGCGCCGAGGCCGCGAGCGTCGCCGACGAACGCGAAGCGGTCGACGAAACCGCGAAAGCGCGATTCGACGACGCGGCCGACCGCGGCGGCGCGCTCGGGCAGCCGG
>DATMNJ010000059.1:0-10718 GCA_035569175.1 Thermoanaerobaculia bacterium
CCGAGGACGATCCAGGCCAGTACGGTCATGGGTTCCCCCTTCATTCGGAGCATGACACAATCGCGCCTTCGACCGTTGAGGAGGAGCAGGCATGAAGACGAAAACCACGAAGAGTCCGACGGCGAAGCGGCCCTTTCTGACCGACGTCCAGGAGCTGCGCGACCGGGCGCGCCGGCACATCGACCGCGGCGCCGTGACGGAGGGCTACCGGCCCGACCGCGAGACGGTGGTCCGGATCCTGAACGAGGCGCTCGCCACCGAGATCATCTGCGTCCTGCGCTACCGGCGCCACCATTTCATGGCGAGCGGCATTCATGCGAAGGCGGTGGCCGAGGAATTCCTGGAGCACGCCAACGAGGAACAGGCGCACGCGGACCTCATCGCGGACCGCATCACGCAGCTCGACGGTGAGCCCAACTTCAGCCCGCAGGGGCTGGCGACCCGCAGCCACTCCGAGTACGTCGAGGGCGACACCCTGCTCGACATGATCCGCGAGGACCTCATCGCCGAACGCATCGCGATCGAGTCCTACACGGAGATGATCCATTACCTCGGAAGCGACGATCCGACCACGCGGCGGATGCTCGAACACATCCTCGCGATGGAAGAGGAGCACGCCGAGGACATGAAGACGCTGCTCGAGACGATCGGCCACGAGGAATCCAGACGGGACCGGCCCGGCAAGAAGAAGAAGTAACTACTTCTTCCTTCGTGTCTCCTGAATGCGGCGCGCGATCGCGGCCGCGAGGCGGCGCGGCGTGACCCGGAGGCCCTGGACCATGACGCGGTTGGCGATGCCCGGGATCACGACGCGGTCGCCGCGCAGCATGCCCGCGTAGCCGGCGCGCGCGACGGCCGGGGCGGCCATGACCAGCGGGCCGCGAAAGAGCAGCGTGGCCTCCATGCCGGCCGACCTCTGAAACTCGGTGAGCGTCGGTCCGGGACAGAGAGCGGTGACGGTCACGCCGGTGCCGGCCGTCTCGTTGCCGAGGGCCTCGGAGAACGACAGGACGTAGGCCTTCGTCGCGTAGTACACGGCCATCAGGGGTCCCGCCTGGAAGGCGGCCGTCGAGGCGACGTTCAAAACGCGGCCGCTGCGGCGCGCGAGCATTCCGGGAAGCACCAACCGCGTCAGGTGGGTCAGCGCAGTCACATTGACCTGGGTCATCGCGAGCGTCCGGTCGAGGGACGCCTCCGCGAACGGACCGAGGAACCCGATGCCGGCGTTGTTGACGAGGACGTCCACCGTGATCGCCTGCGCCTCGAGCGCGCCGGTGATGTCCCCGGGCGCCTCGGGTCGGGCGAGGTCCGCGGCGAGGACCGTCGCGCGAACGCCGAACTCCTCCACCAGGCCGCGGGCCACGCCCTCGAGCCTCGCGCGGTTGCGCGCGACGAGGACGAGATCGTTGCGGTCGCTCGCGAGAAGCGTCGCGAGCTCGAGCCCGATCCCGCTGGAGGCGCCGGTGACGAGCGCCGTCGGCATTCCGGGACGATATCCCTACCGCGCGGCGGCGCTGCGGGGCTCGGGCGCGGCAGGCGCGGCGTCGGCCTCGCGTTTGGCGAGGGGCTTCGGCCGGACGACGTAGGTCCAGGCGTTCGCGAGCTCCGCCTTCCACCAGCGCAGCAGCCCGTGGAAGAGCATGACCCACATCGCGCTGCGCACGGAGAAGCCGACGAACGCGGGCCGGCGTCCCGCGTTGTGGTTGCCGTAGATGCCGAGCTCCATCTTGCGCCGGGCGATCGCCACGAGGCGGCGGTTGTAGAAACGGATGGGGTAGTACCCGACCTCGGCGCCGTCCTCGAAGAACGGCGGGATGCCGAGGCGCTCGTGCGACCAGCGGTAGAGCGGCATGATGGCGGCGAAATAGTAGAGCGCCGTGTCGAGCAGGAACGCAGTCGTCATGGTGTCGTAGTCGCCCATGACGTAGTACTTGTCCCGGTAGATGGCCTCGTAAAAGTACTTGAAGAAGCGGTCGTAGCGCTTGTTGTGGAGCGCATACTCCGCCGCCATCGTCTCGGGCGGCGCCCCGGCAAGATCCTGGAGGATCAGGCGCGTCCGCGTCCAGACCGAGAACGACATCTGGTCGAGGCCGGGAGAATAGAAGGGATCGAGGAATCCGCCGGCGTCGCCGACGCACGTCCACCCCGGGCCGATGAACTTGTCGACGAAGTAGGGAAGGTGCGCGTAGTATCGGCAGTCGCCGTCGACGACCCGGGCGCCCTCGATCATCTGCTTCGTCAGCGGGTTCCCGTCGAGGAAACGGGTCAGCTTGTCGAGCGGCGTCGTGCCGACGGGCGTCACGAGCCGCTTGTCCCAGACGAGGCCGACGCTCATCTCGCCGTCGTGCAGCGGGATGAACCAGATCCAGTAGCCCCAGCCGGTGAAGTGGTTGGTCGCGAGCCGCCGCGGTGCGATCACGGCGCGCTGCCACGGGTCGGCGGGATCGGTGCCGGCCAGTGCGATGCCGTCCATGTCCTTGACGTTGGTGTAGCGGACCCAGATGGCGGCGGTCGGGTGCGACTCGATCGGCGTGACGCCGCCGCGCTTGCGCGCGAGCATGGCCTGCCGGCCGGTGGCGTCCACGAGCCAGCGGCAGGAAACCGTCGCGGTCGTGCCGTCGCTCTTCTCGACGGTGAGCGTGTTCGTGCGCGAGCCCGAGCCCTCCGCGAGGGTCCAACCCGCCACCTTGGCCGGCCGCCAGACCTCGCTGCCCTCTTCGCGAGCGGTCTTCAGCAGGTGCTCGTCGAGCTTGGCGCGGTCCAGCTGGAAGGACGGCGTGCGCGCGAGCTGCGTCGGCCCGGTTTCCGAGGCTTCGCGCAGGCAGGTCACAGAGTCGTTGAAGAACCAGTAGCGGAAGGCCTGCTTCGGAAGCTGGTCCCGCACCAGGTGGGACCACTGCTTGAGAACGCGCGTGAGGAAGTACGACGACACTTCGACGGTGGATTCGCCGACCTTCCAGTCGAACCGGTCCGTCTTCTCGACGACGAGGATGCGCAGCGTCGGGTTGCCGCGCTTCAGGACGATCGCGGTCGAGGCCCCCGCGACGGCGCCGCCGACGATCACGACGTCGTACGAGAGGGGCTCGGCGGTGCTCTCAGCGTCCATGGGGCTTCCCAGTTTACCGCCGGCCGGGCTCGAAGGCCTGGACGAGGCCCGACTCGTCCACGACGATGGTCCTGTCCACTTTTTCGATCGGGCCGACGTCGAGGAGCTTGCCCGAGGGCCAGAGCACCGTCAGGCGTTCGAGGCGCGTCGCTTTCCCGAGGCCGAGGTGAACGATCGGGCTTCCGGTCGAGAGGTACCCGCTCTGGTTGACGTTTTGCGTCGCGATCCGGCGCCCGCCGGGGAGAACGGCCGTGACCTCGGCGCCGATGCCGTCGCGGTTGTCCCGGCCGGGCGTGCCCGCCAGGCGGATCCGGAGGTAATGCTCGTCCGGCCGGCGCGAGCCGAGAAAGAGGGCCTCGGGAGCTCCGACCGAGCGGACGTAGATGTCGAGGGCGCCGTCGCCGTTGGCGTCGAAGGCGACGACCGCGCGTCCGTTCGACTCGAGATCGAGTCCGTCGAGGAACGCGCGGTCCTCGAAGAGCGGCGTTCCCGCCGCGGCGCCGCCCCGGTTGTGAAAATAGCGGTCGCGCTCGATGCCGTTGACGCCCGCGCCCTTGCGGTCGAACGTGCGCGTCCCGGCGACGTAGTCGTCCCAGTACGCGAGCGAGTCGGCCCAGAACTCGAGCGCCACGTCCCGGTCGCGCCCGTCGCCCCACATGCCGTTGGTCGCGTAAATGTCGGGCCAGCCGTCGTCGTCGAGGTCGGCGGCGATGGAGCTCCAGTTCCAGCCGGCGTGCTGCGCGCCCGACCGCGCCGTCGCGTCTTCGAACGTGTGGTCCGGGCGCTGGAGCAGGAGCGTGTTCCCGGAGGCCATGTCCTCGCACCACTTGATGGCGAAGGGGAGAAAGAGGCGGCCGGCCAGTCCAACCGGGATCGAGGGGTACTCGTGCAGGAAGTACCACTGCGTGTCGGTGCCGGTCGTGTAGAGATCGGGCCTCCCGTCGCCGTCGAAATCCGCCCACGCGCCGGACATGCCGTAGGCCCGAACTCGTGTGCCCGTCTTCTTCGTGACGTCCTCGAAGCGCTGGCCGTTCTCGTTGTGGTACAGGTTCTTCAGGCCGAAGTCGTTGGTCGCCATGAGATCGACGCGCCCGTCCTGGTCGTAATCCTGGAAGAGTGAGGACAGCGTCCAGCGCGTCACGCCGGCGAGGCCCCAGGCCTTTGTCGCATCGGTGAAGTGCCCGTGCCCGTCGTTCAAGTACAGGACGTTCTCGCGTCCGTCGTTCGCGTCGAAGGGCGGATCGGGCATCTTGTCGTAGTAGTCGCCGGTCAGGCAGACGAACAGGTCGAGATCGCCGTCGCCGTCCACGTCGGCGAACGCGGCGGAGCGGGCGTTTCCCGCGACCGCGATTCCGGAGGTCGCGGTGGTCTCCTCGAACGTCCCGTCTCCACGGTTGTGGAACAGGCGCGCAGGCCCGAACGCGTTCGTGACGAGGAGGTCGGGATATCCGTCCCCGTCCACGTCCGCGGCCGCGACTCCCGTCGCGGCGATGCCCTCGGTGGAAGATTTCGCGAGACCCGCCTGCTCGGTCACGTCGGTGAAGTGGCCCCGCCCGTCGTTGCGGTAGAGGATGGACCGCACCCCGTCGCCGACGAAGAGGTCCTCGTAGCCGTCGCGGTCGTAGTCGAGGACCGCGACGCCCGAGCCCGGCCAGATGTCGGCGATGAGGTGGTTCACCTTCTTCAGCGGAGGATCCTGCCGTGGCGCGCCCAGCCCCGCATCGGCCGTGGCGTCGTGGAAGCGGGGTGACGGCTCGACCCGTTCCCAGAGCGGCTGCTCGAACTTGACGAGGTTGGCGTGCCGGTTGGGCAGTCCGCCGGTGCCGAGATCCGCGTGGTCCACGCGCGTGACGATGACGCTCGCGGCCCTCTCGACCCGGGCGCCATCCGCTCGAAAGCCGCCAACCGTGAAGGTGACGTGGCCGGTCGTATCGTCGATGCCCTTGCTGATCTCGTGCGTCGGCTTTTCGACCCGATAGTCCACGTAGCCGAGGCGTTCGAGCCCGTCCCAGGCCCACGACCGCAGCGCCGCGATCCCGTCCGGGTCCGCCGGCGTCGCCTCGCGCTGCCGCAGCGCCCGGCGCGCCGCCTCGCACCCGTCGCGCCAGCGTTCGAGCCGCTCCATCCACGGCAGGAACTGCGCCCGCAGCCGCGTCAGCGACGCGTTCTGGTAAACCCACCAGCCGGCCACGGCGGCCAGGATGAGGGCGAGGATCACGAGGGCTTTTCGCATCGGCGGGGATGGTACCGCGAGCGGCAGAGGGGGTTTCTTGTTGGGATTCGCGGTTCCGACCACTCGCGGAGAGGTGGGTGAGTGGCCTGGCCGAGGCCCGCGAGAGCGGGCCGAAGGCAGCGCCGGCTGGGCCGGCGCTAACCCAGCGGCGTCGCGCAGCGGCGGACCGCTGGTTCCCACTCGAAGCGCAATCCACTAAGATCGGCGATCCTGACCACTCGCGGAGAGGTGGGTGAGTGGCTTAAACCAGCGGTTTGCTAAACCGCCGTAGGGGCTTAAACCTCTACCACGGGTTCAAATCCCGTCCTCTCCGCCAACTGATGACCCCGGTGCGGCGCCGTTCAGTTGCAGCCGAACGCGGAGGTGTCCTGGATCGGCACGAAGGCCGTCCCCTGCGGATTCGTGTACATCTTGGTCGCGCCGGTCAGAACGTCCGTGACGGTCAGCGTGGCCATGACGTTGGTCAGGCCGCTCGCGAAGACCCATCGATGACCGTTGTCGGGGCAGCCTTCGAGGACCTTGACGATGACCTCGACGTTGGTGCTGTCGAAGAACCAGAAGTCGCCGGTGTCACTCGTCAGGGCCGCGCCGTGCCCGGGCCCGCTCGTGTTGTCCGGCTTGGTCCAGGCGACGCGAACCCGAAACCGCCCTCCGTCCAGGCACAGCGTCAGGTCGTCGGGAGTGCAGGTCGGCGGCGAAACGCTGAGGGCGGTCTGGTAAACGCCGAGCGAGGTCGCTGCATAGAGGAGGCCTCCCCTCGGCGCGAGCGCGAGACGCGAGGCACCGTTTTGGGGAAGCTGCAAGTCGGACCAGGTCGCGCCGCCATCGAGGCTGCCGGACACGCCGCCCTTCGGCAGGACGCCGGCGAGGTAGCCGGCGCTGGCGTAAGCGCGCGAGGGATCGTTGGGGTCGATCTCGACGTCGGTGACGTAGACGCCGGAGAGACTGGCCGCGGTCCAGCTGTTCCCGCCGTCCGCGCTCCGGAAGATGCCGCCGCACTGAAACCCAGCCGAACCGGTCATGCCGGTTCCCGCGACGAACGCGGAAGGATCCTCCGGGCTCACGCGCAGCACGTTCAACCCGGCGCAGGCCGCCGGAGCGCTGCCCGCGGCCGTCCAGGTGGTGCCCCCGTCCGAGCTCTTGAAGATGTGCGTGGCGCCGTAGGCGGCGAGGCCGCCCGCCGGGCCGGCTGCCAGGCGCGTGGCTTCGGTGAAGGGATTCGTGAGCGACTGCCAGGTCTGGCCGGAGTCGGTCGTGCGGAAGAGGGCGGTGCCGCAGGAGACGAGCGCCGTGCCCGTCGCGGCGCCCGGCGCAAACGAAGGAACGCAGTATGCCGGGATCGATTGGCCGAGCGTCCAGGACCCACCGGTGTTCCCGGACCAGTAGATCTTGGTCGTGTTGTCATTGCCCGGGGCTCCGGTGTAGATGGTCGCAGGGTTGCCCGGGTCGACGAGAATGTCGCTGTAGAACTCGCCGGTTGCGGCTTGGACGACCGTGTTCCAGGTGAGGCCGCCGTCCGTGCTGCGGAAGATCGCGCTCTGACCGGCGCTGAAGTCGGCGCCCGCGGCGTAGACGGTCAGGACATCGCTGGCCGTGGCGACGGCGTCGACCTGAAAGAGGGCCGGCCCGAACGTCTGCCAGCCGGCTCCCTGCCCGAGGGCGTGCGACGCGACGAGGCCGAAGAGGAGAGCTGCGGCGCGGGCGACCAATCGCATCCTTGCCATTGTACGGCGCGACGGGATTGGATTCGAGGCTCAAGAGTTACGATGCGGGGATGTCCGCGAGCCTCGGCGTTCGCCTGCGCCGCTACTGGGTGGCGGGGATCCTGGTCCTCGCCCCGACGGCCCTGACGCTCTGGGTGGTCTGGAGCCTCTTCAACTTCTTCGACAACATTCTCGGCGCGCAGCTGCGGGCCCGCGGGATCTCCGTGATCGGCCTCGGCTTCGTGCTCCTGAACGCGCTGCTGCTCCTGCTCGGTTTCATCGCCGCGAACTTCCTCGGCAAACGGGCCTTCGCGGTCTGGGACCGTCTGATGCACCGCGTTCCCCTGATCAACAAGATCTACGCGACGCTGCGGCAGATCGGAGAGCTCCTGCTCGGGCCGTCGCGCGTGGGCTCGTTCGGGCGAGTGGCGATCATCGAGTTCCCGTCTCCCGGGACGTGGGGCATCGGGTTCGTCACGTCGACGGTGGAGGGCGAGGCGAGCGCGAAGACGGGCAGGAGGCTGTGCAGCATCTTCATCCCGAGCGCGGTCAATCCGACGACGGGATTCCTTCTGGTGGTCCCTGAGGAAAAGGTGACCTACCTCGAGATGACGCCGGAGCAGGCGATGAAGATGATCGTCTCGGCCGGCGCTCTCGTGCCGCCCGCGCCCGTCCCGGCGCGGTCCTAGAGTCTCGCGACGGGCTGCTTGCGCGCGGTGAGCAGCAGCTGCTCGCTGCCGAGCATGGCGGGCCGCACCATCCATCGAAAGAGGTCTTCCTCGCCGCGCGCATGGGCTGCGCCGCCGCGGTGGCGCGCGGTCTCGATGCGCGTCGCGAGCCAGACGAAGGGATACAGGACGAAGAGCATCGCGTGCTTCCACTTGAAGAGCGTGAAGTCCACGCGCTCAACCGAGAGGCCCGCCTGGAAGAGCAGCGTGTGGAGCAGCGGGAAGTCGATCGGGTTGATGTGGTACGCGTAGAGATCCTCCGGCACGAGATCCCAGCCGACTCTGCGGCGGATCAGCTTGTGCGTACCCGTGAAGAGAAAGTGCCACCGCGAGTGCAGGCGTGCCACGTTCGGCGTCGAGAGAACGAGGTGTCCGCCCGGCACGAGGACCCGTCCGATCTCGGCGATGACGGGGATCTCGGTCGGAAGATGTTCGGCGACCTCGCAGAGGATGACGAAATCGAAGGCGGCGTCGGGATACGGCAGCGGCCGAGTCAAGTCCACGTCCGCATCGATCGGAACGGTGTCGGTGTGGAGAGGTCCGGCTTGCTCGGCGAGCTTGTAGTCGTCGGCGCGGAAGTGCGTGCCGCGCACGGCGCAACCGTCTGCCGCGAGGGCCGCCGCGATCTCGCCGCGCCCGGCCGAGAGATCGAGCACGCGCAGCCGGGGGTAACCCGGCAGGCGCCGCGCCGCGCGCAGGACGGCCTCTAGGACGTGGGGCTGAGGCATGGGGTCAGGTCTCTCAAAGTGTGACTTTTCGGCCGCGATCTAGGGATCGCAGTGCAGTTGCTGCAGTCGGCTCCTTGAATTCTCGGCAAAGTCACACTTTGAGAGACCTGACCCCGCTATTTTGTTATTTCGGTTTGTCCGCGCATGTAGGGCCGTAGCGCCTCGGGGATCGCGACGGAACCGTCCGGCCGCTGGTAGTTTTCGAGGATCGCGACCATCGTGCGCCCGACGGGCAGGCCCGAGCCGTTCAGGGTGTGCACGAACTCCGGCTTCTCGCCGTCGGCGCGGCGGAAGCGGATCGCCGCGCGGCGCGCCTGGAACGCCTCGAAGTTCGAGCACGACGAGATCTCCTTGTAGGCCCCCATGCCCGGCAGCCACACCTCGAGGTCGTACGTCTTCGCGGACGCGAATCCGAGATCGCCGGTGCAGAGCGAGACGACGCGGTAGGGAAGCGCGAGGCGCCGCAGGATCTCCTCATTGTGCGCGGTGAGCGTCTCGAGCGCCGCGGCGGATTCCTCGGGGCGCACGAACATCACGACCTCGACCTTTTCGAACTGGTGCTGGCGGATCATGCCGCGGGTGTCGCGCCCGGCCGCGCCGGCCTCCGAGCGGAAGCAGGGCGTGTAGGCGGTGTAGAGCAGCGGCAGCTGCGCGGCGGCGAGCACCTCGTCGCGGTGAAGGTTCGTCACGGGGACCTCGGCCGTGGGGATCAGGTAGTAGCCGTCGGTCGTTCGAAAGAGGTCCGCGGAGAATTTGGGCAACTGGCCCGTGCCGAAGAGCGATTCGGCGTTGGCGAGGAAGGGCGGAAGGATCTCGGTGTAGCCCTGCTCGTCGACGTGGATGTCGAGGAAGAACTGGCTGAGCGCGCGCGACAAGCGTGCGGCCGCGCCCTTCAACACCGTAAAGCGGGCGCCCGCGAGCTTGGCGCCCCGTTCGAAGTCGAGGATGCCGAGGGCCGGCCCGAGGTCCCAGTGCGCCTGCGGCGCGAAGCCGAAGTCCGGGGGAGCGCCCCACGTGCGCTCGACGCGGTTGGCCGACTCGTCGCGGCCGCGGGGCACCGACGCGTGCGGCACGTTCGGGATGCCCTTTTCGACCGCGCCGAGCATCTGGTCGGCCTCGTCGGACCGTTTCTCCAGAGCGTGAATCTCCTCCTTCAAGGTCTTCATCTCGGCCAACGCTTCGGGTGCGGGCTTTCCCTTGGTCGCCGTGAGCTCGTTGCGGCGCCGGCGCCGCTCCTCGAGCTTCGTGACCGCGTCGCGGCGCTCGCGATCGAGCGCGGCAAACTCTTCGAGGCCGACACCGCCGAAGCGCTCGGGCATCTCGGAGAGCAGCCGCTCGGCGTTCTCGCGCAGGAACTCGCGTGGTAGCATCGGGAAGCGATTTCATATCGCGCACGCCGATCGAGTCAACCGTTTGAGCGGGGCCCCGCACCTTCCCGACGTGGACGCCATCGTGGTCAACCGCGACGGCGGCGGCGCCCTCTTCCGCGCCCTGGCCTCGCTCGAGCGCCAGGACGGCGTGGCCCTCTCGCTCGTGGTCGTGGACAACGCCTCGTCGGCCGACGAGCGCGCCCGCATCGCCCGGGAGGCCCCTGCCGCCCGGATCGTGGGCTTCACCCGCAACCTCGGCTTCGCCGGCGGAGCCAACGAGGGCATCGCGCGGACGCGAGCGCCCCTCGTGCTGCTTCTCAACAACGACGCGGTGCTCGAGCCGGACTACGTCGCCCGTCTTGCCGCGCGGCTCGAGCTCGACGGGCGGCTGGCCGCCGCACAGGGCCTCGTGCTGTCGGAGGACGGGCGTCGGGTGGATGGCGCGGGCCTCGAATGGAACGGCCGTGGCGAAGCCGTCCCGACCCTCTCCGGCGCGGATGCGTCGCTCGCGCCGCGCGAGCCGTTCGAGGTCTCGGGCGTTTCGGCGACGGCCACCCTCTATCGCCGCGAGGCACTCGAGGCCGTCGCCCGCGGCGGCGCCATCTTCGACGCCGCGTTTTTCGCGTACTACGAGGACGTGGATCTTTCGCTGCGCCTCGCGCGCTCGGGATGGCGGTTCGCGTGCGACCCGCGCGCGGTCGCGCGCCACGAGGGGTCACTCACCGGCCGCCGCACGCCGTTTCGCCGCGCGGTGTGGACGGCACGCAACCGCTGGCGCACCCTGTTTCGCAACTTCGCTCCCGGTTTCCTCGGACGCCGCCTGCCGGCTCTTCTGCGCGCCGACCTCACT
>DATMNJ010000060.1:0-3399 GCA_035569175.1 Thermoanaerobaculia bacterium
ATTCTCGGCGACCGGATCCGGATGTCGGAGATCTACACGGATCCCGGGGTCTTCATCCGCTCGATGGCCACGCGCGGGACCCTCGGCGGCCTCGCGCGCGCGACGAGCGACGCGGTGGACGTTCTCGACGCGGCCGGCTTCGACGTCATCCTGATCGAGACGGTCGGCGTGGGCCAGGACGAGGTGGACATCGTGCGGGCCGCCGACACGACCGCGGTCGTGCTCGTCCCGGGCCTCGGCGACGACATCCAGGCGATCAAGGCGGGGATCCTGGAGATCGCCGACGTGTTCGTCGTCAACAAGGCCGAGCGCGAGGGCGCCGACCGCGCCGTGGCGGAGCTGTCCATGATGCTCGACTTTGCGGGGGACCCGCCGTGGCGCCCTCCCGTCGTCAAGACGTCGGCGCCGACCGGGGCCGGTGTTCCGGAAACGGTCGCGGCGCTCGAGGCGCACGGCGCCTATCTCGCGGGATCGGGCGAGGGCGTGCGGCGGCGGACTATGCGGTCACGGTCGCGCCTGCTGGCCCTCCTCGAGGACCGGTTCCGGAGGGCCGTCGAGGCGCGGGCCCCGGAGCCGGACGGTCTCGAGGAGGCCGTCCGCGCCGTGGCGGAGAGGCGCGAGGACCCGTATTCGGCGGCCGGGCGCCTCTTCGAGGGGATCGTCCGCGAGCCTCGCGAGGCCCCGGTCCGGAGGCCGGCGTGACCGCGTACAAGATCGACCACCTCGGCATCGCGGTCCCCTCGATCGACGAGGTGCTCGGCGTCTACCGGGCGCTCGGGATCGTCGAGGAGAAGCGGGAAGTGGTGGAGAGCCAGAAGGTCGTCGCCGCGTTTCTGCCGGTGGGCGAGAGCCGCGTGGAGCTGCTGGAGCCGACCTCGCCGGACTCGCCCATCGCCAAGTTCCTCACCCGGCGCGGCGCCGGAATCCATCACGTCTGCTTCGCCGTCGAGGACCTCGACGCGGCCCTCGAGGACCTCGCCGCCAGGGGGTTTCGGCTCATCAATCGCCTGGCCGTTGCCGGGGCCGATGGAAAGAGGGTGGCGTTCCTGCATCCGGAGGCGGGACGGGGCGTCCTCATCGAGCTCTCGGAGAAGGCGAAGCCATGAAGATCGGCGAATTCGTGCTCGTCCACCTCGTCAATCCCAAGGAAAAGTTCTGGGGGATTCTGAAGGAGCGGGACGTCTCGGGCGTCACGGTGCGCGGGCTCTCGCTCGAAGGCTTCGAGGTCTGGCTCCACGAGATCGCGCGCCGGGAGACCGTGACGGTGCTGCCCTCGACCGTCTTCTTTCCGCTCCACCGCGTCGAGAGGATCTTCCAGGACGAGACCGCAGGCGATTTCGTGTCCTTCTCGGACCGGTTCAAGCGGACCGTCGGGGAGGACGCGAGGTACTACCTGACGCCGATCCCCGAGGAGAGCCTGTAGGGAACGGGCGGCGGGCCGTCAGGCCCGGAAGTGGTCGGCCTGCCAGTCGCGGATCCGGCTCTTGATGGCCTTGAGGTCGGTCAGCTTTTTGTCGAGCACCTCGCGCACGAGGGCCGGCAGCTCGGCGTCGCCGGCAAAGCGCAGGGCGACGAGCTGGCCGCGCGAGAGATCCGCGATCCGAGGCTTCAAGTCGGCCGGGAGGACCTTCTCGAGGCGCAGGCGCATTTCCAGCCGGATGACGCGGTCCTGGACCGTGAGTGGAAAGGTTCGCAGGTAGGCGAAGAGTCCCACGAAGGCGATCGCCATCAGAACACCCATGACCGTGGCGAAGGAGAACGCCCGGACGAGGTTGACGAGCGACCAGACCAGGTTCAGCAGCAGGATCGCGCCCAGCGCGAAGTGGTAGAGCGGAACCCATCGGGCGTGGTTGGCGAAAGACTGGGTGCCCGGCGTGCTCATGGCTAGAGCGCCACGTTCTTGACGAAATAGTCGGCCGCCGAGATCTGGCCGTTCACGAGCTGGCGGGCCTGCTCCGGAGACATCTCGAGCGTGCCGCCGGAATCGCCCGAGGAGCTCGTCAGGACGACCTGGATGGTCGTCGAGCTGCCGCGGCTGGTCGGATCCGAGAGGGCCCGCGCGGCGGCGTTGAGAGCGTTGAAGACTGCCTCTTCCGTGTTCGCGGTGACCAGGAGTCGCGTCTTGCCGCGGAAGTTCGTCAACTTGAACTGCGTGATGCCGGCGCCGTCGAACACCTTGGCGAAGGCCGACTGGAGGTTCGGGTCCACCTGTTGGAAGGAGGGGCCGGCGCCGTCGGTCCCGGGCTTCTCGACCTGCGAGGGCAGCGCCATGCGGGGCTTCTTCTCCTTGATGTAATCCTGCAGGCGCGGCGCCGCCGGGGCCCCGGGGATGGGGGTGGGCTTGCGGCCGTCCGGCGTGTCGATCGCGACGACGTTGCCGAAGTTCTCCTTGTTGTACTTCTCGGAGCCTTCCTCGTCGATCTGCTCGAGCTTCATCGCCGTGACGGTGCCGTTCTCGAGCGTGATGATCGCCCGGTCGCCCTTCACGGTGTACTTGACCCGGGCGAAGATCAGGGACCCGTCCTTGAGCTTGATGACGTAGGCAAAGGCGGGCGCGGCCGCCAGGACGAGGGCGAAAACGCCCAGAAGCAGGCTCTTTCTCACGATGGCGAAGGCCTCCTCCGTCCGCGGACGGACGGCGTTTGACACTGTCTGCTGCGCCCAAGATGATAGCACCCGCATGCTCATCGTCATGGACGCGGCCGCGACCGCGGAGGACGTTCGCCGAGTCGTCGGCACCGTCGAAAGCCTCGGCCTTCAGGCCCACCCGATCCCGGGCGCCCAGCGCACGGCCATCGGCATCACGGGCAACCGCGGGATGGTGGACGCCGGGGCCTTCGAGAACCTCCCGGGCGTCAGCGAGGTCATCCCGGTCTCGGCCCCCTACAAGCTGGTCTCGCGCGAAGCCAAGCGCGAGAACACGGTCGTCTCCATCGGCGGCGTCCCCGTGGGCGGGCCGCGGCTGGCCATCGTCGCGGGCCCGTGCGCCGTGGAATCGGAGGCGCAGTCCGTCGAGATCGGCCGGCGCGTCCGGGAAGGGGGCGCCAACCTCTACCGCGGCGGCGCGTACAAGCCGCGCAGCTCGCCGTACTCGTTCCAGGGCCTCGGCGTCGAGGGGCTGAAGATCCTCGCGCGCGTCCGGGACGAAACGGGGCTGCCGATCATCACGGAGGTTCTCGACACCGACACCGTGGACGTCGTGGCCGAGTACGCCGATTGCCTCCAGGTCGGCGCGCGCAACATGCAGAACTTCTCGCTCCTGAAGCGGCTCGGGAAATTGCGCAAGCCGGTGCTCCTGAAGCGCGGCATGTCCGCGACGATCGAAGAGCTGCTCCTGTCGGCCGAGTACCTCCTGGCGGAGGGCAACTACGAGGTGATCCTCTGCGAACGCGGCGTGCG
>DATMNJ010000061.1:0-2384 GCA_035569175.1 Thermoanaerobaculia bacterium
CGCCACGGTTTCGATGCCCATCTCCCGGGCGGTCCGCCCGATCCGCACCGCGATCTCACCGCGGTTGGCGATGAGGAGACGACGGATGGTCATGCCGTCCGATCGCGGGTCACTTCTCCCGCCCCCTCGTACCGTCCTCCCAGCCGGCCCAGATCCCGTACGTCTTCATCTGCTCGCCGAGCCTCCACCGGTCGTCGGCGAGAATCCGCGCGACCTCGGCTCGGGTCTGGCGCGGGCCGAGCCGGCCGGGAGCATTGGCGATTCCGAGGACGGCCACGGCCGCGACGGCCGCATTGGCGCGAGCGAGCTCCAGGTCCACCTTGTCGAACGTATCCGACTCGGCATGGTAGTCGGCGAGGTAGCGGGACGTGTCCTGGTTCGCGACGAGGTTCGGAACGCCCTCGAGCAGGAAATCGAAATTGTCCGTCCCGAGGAGCGCTTCCTCGTCGACCCCGCCGGCGCCGCGCGGGGCGACGGGAGCCAGGGCCTTCTGCACCGGCTTGGCGAGATCGGGCCGCCCGTTGGTGAAGTAGCCGGTCACCTTCCCGTCTCCGATGTCGTGGATCAGGACGGCGACGTGCCGGTCGAGCTCCGCGCGGTGCGCGTGGACGTAGCCGTACGAGCCGAGCAGTCCGGTCTCCTCGCCGGTGAAGAGGACGAACCGGATCGTCCGCGTGGGCCGCGGTCCGGCGGCGATCGCCCGCGCGACGTCCACGACGAGGGCGCAGTTGACGCCGTTGTCGAGAGCCCCCGTCCCGAGGTCCCAGGCGTCCAGGTGGGCGCCGAGGAGTACGATCTCCTCCGCCTTCTCCGCGCCGCGGATCTCGGCGACCACGTTGCGGGCTTCCCCGGGCCCGCCCACGCGGTTGCGAATGTCGAGGGTGATCCGCGGGGCCGCTCCCGCCTCGAAGAGACGGGCCAGACGCAGGCCGTCCTCGCGCGCCAGCTGAGCCATCGGGATCGGCGCGATCGGGCCCCACGTGATGGTGTGCCGGTACAGCAGGTCGCGCGGCCGGGTCGACGTGAAGAGGATGGCGGCGAGGCCGTGGTCGGCGGCCGCGCGCATCGTCTCGGGACCGTTCATGTACTCCGCGAACAGGTCGTCGAAGGAATTCATGGGCTTGCTGTGGACGAGCGCGATCGCGCCGCGCCCCGACGTGCCGAGCCGGTCGAAGTCGGCCCGCCGGCCCTCCCCCACGTCCACGACGGCGGCCGTCACCGGCCCCGGGGTCGAGGGCGCCAACCCGAGGGACACCGCGCGCAGCGCGATCTCGCTCGGCGAGACGACGGCGGCCGAGATCGAGACGGCTTCCCATTGAGCGGGCACCGGGTAGGACTCGAGCGCGACACGGTCCACGCCCGCGCGCTCGAAGGCCTTCACGCCCCACTGGAGCGCCTTCTCGTAATTCGCGCTGCCGGTCACGCGCCCGCCGATTTCGTCGGTCAGGATGCGCAGGTTCTTTTCGAGGCCCGACGAGGGGCCGGTCAGGCGCTCGATCAGCGCCGTCGCGTCCTGGGCGACGGCCGGCGCACCCGAGAGCAGCGCGGCCATCGCCGCGATCAGCCGGCGGCGCACCCTAGTTCGCCTTCGGCTCGACCACGGCCGGCGCGGGCGCGGGCGGGGCGGGCGGAGTCGCCGGCTTGCGCTTCGCGGCTTCGTCCTCGAACTGGTTCCCGCAGAAGTAGCACTTGACCTGCGCGCCCGGCAGGTCGTCGGGCCGCCACGAAAAAAACGCCTTGCCGCACTTCGGGCATTCGAGCCGCCGCTGAATTCCCTTCACTTGTCGAGCTCCTTCGCCCAGGACGGCTTTCGTTTCTCGAGGAACGCCGTCAGCCCTTCCTTCGCCTCCGACGACGCGCGCCGCTCGGCGAGCGTACGCACCGTCAGATCCATCGCTTCGTCCGGCGTCTTCCCCGTCACCTGCTCGATGAGCCGCTTGGCCACGCCGACCGCCTCCGGTCCGGCGGAGAGGAGCGAGGCGACCTTGCGGTTGCCCGCCGCTTCCAGCTCCGCGGCCGGGACGACCTGGTGCGCGAGGCCGATCCGATGGGCCTCCCGGGCGTCGAAGCGGTCGCCCGTCAGGAAGAGGTCGCGCGCGAACCGCGGGCCGATCGCCCGCAGCACGTAGGGCGAGATCACCGCGGGCAGGATCCCGAGCCGCACCTCGGCGAGCGAGAAGATCGTCCCCTCCGCCGCGATCACGATGTCGGCGGCCGCGACGAGTCCTATGCCGCCGCCGATGGCCGCGCCGTGCGCCAGTGCCACGACCGGCTTCGGGCAAGCGTCGATTCCGCGCAGCATGCGCGCCATCTTCCCGCCGTCGGCCTCGTTCTCGGCGCGCGAGTAGCCGCCGGCCTTGCGCATCCACGTGACGTCGGCCCCC
>DATMNJ010000062.1:0-6203 GCA_035569175.1 Thermoanaerobaculia bacterium
CGTGTACGCGGTCGCGGATCCGTCCTTCAACACGCTCTACCACCTGAGGCACCAGAACCAATACCGCGCCGAGCGCGGCGAGCACGGCATGGGCTCGAACCGCCACGGCAAGACCGGCTCCGACGTCGAGGTGCGGCTGCCTCTCGGCTCGGTCATCGTGGACGTCGAGAGCGGCGAGCGCCTCGCCGACCTGGTGACGGCAGGCGAGAAGGTGCGGCTCGTCAAGGGCGGCAATGGAGGCTGGGGCAACCAGCACTTCGCGACGCCGACGCGCCAGGCGCCGCGCTTCGCCAAGCCCGGTCTTGCCGGAGAGGAGCGGCAGCTCGCGATCGAGCTCAAGCTGCTGGCCGACGTGGCCATCATCGGGTACCCCAACGCCGGCAAGTCCACGCTCATCTCGGCGATCTCGGCGGCCAAGCCCAAGATCGCAGACTATCCGTTCACGACGCTGGTCCCGCACCTCGGCGTCGTGACGTCGCATCACGACCGGCGCACGCTTGTCGTGGCCGACATCCCCGGCCTGATCGAGGGAGCGCACCGCGGCGCGGGGCTCGGGATCCGGTTCCTGAAGCACGTCGAGCGCTGCCGGCTGCTGTGTCACCTCGTGGACGCCTCGGCCTCGGGCGACGCGGAGATCGACGTTGCGACGATCGAGGCGGAGCTCGAGCAGTTTTCTCCCGAGGTCGCGCGGCGGCCGCGGATCCTGGTCGCGTCCAAATGCGACGCGGTGTCCGACCCCGGGCGGCTGGCGTCGATCCGGCGGGCGGCCACGCAGCGGGGCCTGCCGTACCTCGAGATCTCGGCGGCGACCGGCGCGGGCACGAAGGAGCTCGTCGGGTTCCTCTTCCACGAGGTGGCGGAGACGCTGGCCCATTCCGCTCAACCGGACGCGGCGCCGGCGGCCGACCCGGAGTAACCTTCCTCCCATGCGCATCGGCGTCTTCGGCGGTACCTTCGATCCCGTGCACAACGGGCACGTGCTCCCGGTGGAAGCGGCGGCCCGGAAGTTTCAGCTCCAGCGCGTCCTCTACGTGCCGGCGCGGCTGTCGCCCCACAAGGACGCGGCGCCGACCGACGCACGCCACCGCGTCGCGATGCTCGCCCTCGCGCTCGTGGGCCGGCCGGACTGGTCGATCGACCTCGAGGAGCTCGACCGCGAGCCGCCGTCGTTCACGATCGACACGCTGCGCGCGATCGCCGCGCTGCACCCGGCCGACGAGCTGTGGCTCCTGATGGGAACCGACATCCTTGCGGGGTTCGACCGGTGGCGCGAGCCCGAGGCGATCACCCGGCTCGCGCGGATCGCGGCGTTCGAGCGCGAACCCTACACCGGGGCGGCCGTCCGGGTGCCCGAGGTGCCGGGCCTCTCCGATCGGCTGTCGGTTTTCGACGCCGGATCGGTTAGAATCTCTGCGACGGAACTTCGGAACGCGCTGGCAGCAGGCAGGAGCATCGGGGGCAAGGTTCCGGGGCCGGTCGCGGAGTACATTACGAAGCACGGTCTCTACAAATCCGGGATGCCGCAGCGTTGAAGCCCGGCTTCTCCTCCCAGGACAAGGTCCGGGAAGGTCTCATCGCGGCGCTCGATCGCAAGGCCGCCGCCGTCCTCGTGTTCAATCTGACCGACCTGACGACGATGGCGGACTACTTCGTCCTCTCCACCGCGAGCTCCGACCGGCAGGCCCGCGCGATCGCGGAGGCCGTCGCCGAGAAGCTCGGGCCGGCGCGCTCCGTCGAAGGGATGCAGACGGCGAACTGGATCCTGATGGACTACGGGGACGTCGTGTTCCACGTCTTCCAGGAGGAGGCGCGGCGCTTCTACGCGCTCGAGCGCATGTGGGGCGACGCGCCGAACGACACGGGCCGGTTCGCGGCGCTGTAGGGCGGCCCGGCGCCGCCAGGACCAGAGGGATCGCTCGTGTCGCAGGACATTCCATGGTGAAAATCGGGACGGCGTCTCTCCGTTCGCGCTTCCGGACGCGCAACCGCGCCCTCGTCCGGGAGATCGACGCCCTCGAGCGCGCCGCCAACCTGCCTTCGACGATTCTGATCCTCGGAGAGAGCGGCACCGGCAAGGACCGGCTCGCGCGCGCCCTCCACGACGTCTCCGTGCGGGCGACGAGCCCTTTCGTGCGGGTGGACGCGGCCAACCTCTCCGACGAGCTCTTCGAGAGCGAGCTCTTCGGGCACGAACGGGGAGCCTTTACCGGCGCCTTCGCGGCCAAGAAGGGGCTTCTCGAGGTCGCCGAGGGCGGAACGGTGTACCTCGACGAGGTGTCGTCGCTGTCTCCGGCGGCACAGGCGAAGTTCCTGCGCGTTCTTCAGGAGAAGAGCTTCCGCCGGCTCTCGGGCGTCACGACGCATCCTCTCCGCGCACGGCTGATCGTGTCGTCGCGGCGAGACCTGGCCGCGCTCGTCGAGAAGGGTGCCTTTCGCGACGACCTCTTCTATCGCATCGACGTCGTTTCGATCCGACTGCCGCGGCTGCGTGACCGTCGCGAGGACATCCTCCCGTTCGCGCGCGAATTCTTGAAGCGCGCGGCCGCCGCCTACGCGCGCCCGGCGCGGCGGTTCACGAAGGAGGCGGAGGCCACGCTCGCGCGCCATCCCTGGCCGGGCAACGTCCGCGAGCTGACGCACGTGGTCGAGAAGGCGGTGCTCGGCGCCGAGGGTGAGGAGATCGGGCCCCAGGACCTGCCCACCGGAGCGCTCGGCGCTCCCGAGTCGCTGCTGGCCGCGGCGATCGAGGACCGGTGGACGCTGAAGGAGCTGTCCGACGCCTACATCGCCGAAACCCTGCGGCGCGCGGGCGGCAATCGCTCGCTCGCGGCCAAACGGCTCGGCGTCTCGCGGAAGTTTCTTTGGGAACGCGGGAAGAAATAGCGGTAAAGCGTGCGTTAAATCACGCTGTCGGCTGGACTTCTGGCCGGATTCGGGTATCATCGCGCATTCCAAAAAATGGCCCACGACAGCGGGTGAGGGGCCGGAGAAAAGGAGACTCACGAATGGCTTCGACAGCCACCAAGGCCGCCAAGATGCCCAAGAAGGACATGGAGAAGTACCGGCGGCTCCTCGAAGAAAAGAAGGCCATCCTGTCGGCCGAGATCGCCAAGACCCGCAGCGCGGAAGAAGAGACGACCGAGGAGTCCACGCAGGACATCGCCGACAAGGCCGTGTCCTCCTACACGCGCGAGTTCCTCTACTCGCTGACCGACGGCGAACGCTCCACCCTGCTCCTGATCGACGACGCCCTGGCCCGCATCGACGTGGCCACGTACGGCCTCTGCATCAACTGCGGCACGCTCATGGCCGAGAAGCGCCTGAATGCGGTTCCCTGGGCGCCCTACTGTCTCGATTGCCAGGAGCTGTCCGAAAAGGGAATGCTCCCCAACTAAACGCTTGGGGTCAGGTCTCTCAAAGTGTGACTTTCGGAGGAGCCCGGCGAGGCTCCTGTCTTCGCCAAACTCACACTTTGCAAGACCTGACCCCGGGTAGACTCCCGGCAGATGGGGAAGGTTTCGTTTTCCGAGAAGGAGATTCCGAAGTTCTCCGAGGCGCCGCCCGCGGTGCTGGTGTCGGGTGACGTGGAGTTTTTCGTCGAGGAGGCCGCCGTGCGGGTGCGGGACGCGCTCGCCGGCAGCGACACCGAGGTCCTGCGGTTCGAGGACGACGCGCCCTCCGAAGCGATCTCGGACGCGCTGCTGAACCGCTCGCTCTTTTCGGCGCACCGGCTGGTCGAGTTCGACATCTCGCGCCTGCTCGGCACCGAGTCGCCGGGACGCCTCGTCACCAAGGCGCTCGAAGGCTGGGCCCGGGGAGGAGCGGGCGGCCGGCGCGAGGCGTTCAAGCAGGCGCGGGCGCTCCTCGCGGCGCTCGAGCTGTCCCCGGCCGGCGACCCCACGGAAAATGCCGAGGCGGCCGCAAGGCGCGTCCGCAAGAAGGACGATGCGCCGCTGCTGGCCGAGATCCTGAAGGAACTGCCCGAGGAGAAGAGCGGGGGGCCGGCCGTGCTGAAGGCCGCCCTGCGGACGCTGCTCGAGCGCGGTGAGAAGAACGACGGTGTCGTGGCCCTCCTGACGGCGATCGCGCCACCGGCGGGTGTGGACCTCCTGCAGGAAATCACGGTCCGGGGCCTCGTCCTCGAGACGTCGGTCGGAGACGATGCGGGTCCCGCCCTGCGCCGTCTCGCCGGGGCCCTGGCCAGAGAGCGCGAGGTCGTGCTCGAGCCGGGAGCGGTGGAGCGCCTCCTGGCGAGGACCGACGCCGACGCGGCAACGTTCGCGTCCGAGCTCGAGAAGCTGCTCGGCTGGGCCGGCAAGGGCGGCCGGGTCCGCGCCGCCGACGTCGAAGCCAACGTCGACGACGAGGCGTCGGAGGACGTGTATGGGCTCTTCGACGCGATCGGGCGGCGCGACGCGGGCGACGCCCTTTCGCGGCTCGAACGGCTCTTCGACGGCCGGGACGTGCGCCAGGGCGACCGGCCGCTCGAGAAGATCGAGGAGATCTGGCCAATCCAACTCTTCGGCATGATCGCGAGCGAGGTTCGCCGCATGCTCCTCCTGCGCGCCCGCCTCGAGGAGGTCGGCCCGGGCGGTTTCGACGCGGCGATGTCCTACGGGACGTTCCAGGTTCGCGTGCTGCCGCGTCTGATCGCGCCGGCGGCGCCGTTCGGGCACTCTCCCTTCGAAGGAGGAAAGGGAGCCGCGCATCCCTTCGCGCTCTACAAGGCGTCCCAGCGCTCGTCGCGGTTCACGGCGCGGGAGCTCGCCCGAGCCCTTTCCCGCGCGGCCGACGTGGACGTCCGGCTCAAGTCGTCGGGGCCGCCCCTCGAAACCGTGTCGAGCTACGTCGGGGACCTGATCGCGGGGGCCTAAGCGGGCCGAGCGCTGCCGCGGACGATAAGGGGGCCTGCGTCGCCGTCGCTCCTCGGGACAAGCGCGGGGGACGGCGCCGCTCCTGCGGTCGCCGCCCGGTGTTTGTGGCGGGTGTCTCTCGTTGTCTAACTTAATATACGCAGCAGGATGCTCGAGGGTTACACGATCGATCTCGCTCCCCGAACTGCCCTGATTACAGGCGGTTCGCGGGGCATCGGCCGCGCGGCGGCGGACCTGCTGGCGCGGGCCGGGGCGCGCGTGGCGATCAACTACGTGCGCGACGAGGCGGCGGCCAACGCCGCGGTGCGCGAGATCCGCGCGGCGGGAGGCGAGGCCATGGCGCTCGCCGGCGACGTGTCGCAACCGGACCAGGCGCGCCAGCTCGTGCGCGACGTCGTCGCGGCGTGGGAGCGGCTCGATATCGTCGTCAACAATGCCGGCATCTGGGACGAGGATCCGGCCGGCGAAGGCCGACTGGACGTGTGGGACCGCACGTACGCCGTCAACCAGCGCGGCGCCTTTCTCGTGACCGACGCGGCCGTGCCCCACCTCGCGAAGACGCGCGGCACGATCGTCTTCGTCTCGTCGACGGCCGGCCAGCGCGGCGAGGCGCGGCACTCCGCCTATGCGGCCTCGAAGGGGGCCCTGATCTCGTATACGAAATCGCTCGCGGCGGAGCTCGGGCCCCGCGGCATCCGGGTCAATTGCGTCGCTCCGGGATGGGTGGACACGGAGATGTCGGCAGGTGCGCTCGGCAATCCGCTCGAACGCGCCGAGATCGAGAAGCTGATCCCGATCGGCCGCGTGGCCTCGGCCGCGGACATCGCTGGACCCATCCTCTTCCTGGTCTCGGACCTCGCCCGTCACCTGCAGGGCGAGGTGGTCAACGTCAACGGCGGGAGCGTGCTGGCGGGCTGACGCTCGCCGCCGGCCGCGATGGAAAAGCTCGACCGCAAGGACCTGCGGTTCCTCGCCGTCTGCCTCCTCGCGATCGCCGCCGGCGCGGCGGTGACGGCGGCGCTCTTTCACCGCGCCTTTCCCGAGGCTTCGATCGAGTTCAAGGTCAACCGCGGGCAGGCGCGGGTCCTCGCGGAGAGGCTCCTGGCCGAGCGCGGGCGGGACGTCGCGGGAGCCCGCTTCGCCGGCGAATTCGACGTCGACGAGACGGCCAAGGTCTACCTCGAGCGCGAGCTCGGCCTCGAGCAAGCCGGAAAGATCTATGGCCGCGAGGCGAAGATCTGGCAGTGGCGAATGCGCTGGTTCCGCTCGGGCGTCAAGGAAGAAGAGCTCGTGGCGGTCTCGCCGCTCGGCGAGCTCATCGGCTTTCGC
>DATMNJ010000063.1:0-5431 GCA_035569175.1 Thermoanaerobaculia bacterium
AGACCTTCTCGCCGAGCGCGTTGAGCAGAACGGCCGAGATCCGCGCGATGCCGGCCGTGAACGGCACGATGACGGCGTCGTTGATCGGGTTCCACGCGACCAGGGCGTAGAAGGCGACGAGCAACCCGAGGAACTTCGCGAGAAACAGGAGCGAGCGCCGGTTGGCGGAGAGCGCTCGCCGTGCCCCTTCCCTGTGCGCCTTCATCGCACCGGGTCGTCCAGCGAATCCTGGAACTCGAGGATCGACGCGCACAGGGCCCGCAGTCCCGCGGGCAGGGTCAGGAGGAGCTCGCCCTCGCGATTGACGACGACCTGCTCCGTCACCGCCGAGGCGAGCAGGTTGCCCGTGGCGTTGCGGATCTCGTAATCCATCACGAATCGCGCCACGCTCGGGGTCCGCAGGCGCGCCGTGACGAGGACCGCCTGGTCCGGCAGCGCGGGCGCCCGGTACTTCAGCTCGAGACGCGTGATAGGAACGCGATAGCCCATTTCGAGAGCACGGGCGGCCGTGAACCCGAAGCGCCCCGTCAGGGACTCACGAGCCTGTTCGAGATAGAGCACGTAGTGGCCGTGCCACACGACGCCGTAGGGGTCGCACTCGGCGAAGCGCACGGGGATCTCGACGGTCAGCCCCTTGAGCGGGTCGGGCTTCGCGACGGACGCCATCATGCCGCTTCCAGCACGGCGGCCAGGAAGTTGCCGCCTGCGCCGAACGAGTTCACGAGCGCACGGCGCGGGCCGCCTGCCGCGAGCGCGCGGGCGGCGGCGACGAGTTGCGCGCCGCCCGCGGCCGCCATCTCGCCGATCGCGTCCTTGACCGCGAGCTCGGGCGGCAGGCTCTCTCCGAAGACGTCCCGCATGACCTCGGCCTCGGCGCGGTCCATCTCGACGACGCCGTCGCGCGAGGAGAGCCAGAGGTCCACGTCGCAGGGCGCGACGCCGGCGTCGTCCATCGCGCCGCGGATCGCCCGCCCGATGGCGGCGGTGTCCGGGGCGAAGCGGTAGGGCTCGGAGGCGACGCCGGCCGTCGCGATCCCGGCCAGGCGGGCGAGCGGCTTCGCCCCGCGGGCGCGGGCCGTCTCTTCCTCCTCGAGCAGGAGGACGAAGGCCCCTTCCCCCTGGACGATGCCGGACGCGCGTCGGGCGCCGCGCAGCGCCCCGACCCGATCGAAGCCCATCGCGTAGAAAAAGTTCCACTCGTCGACGGCGCCGGCGAGCATCGCCTTCGCCCGTCCCGACGACAGCGCGAGCGCCGCGTAGAGCAGCGCGTTCAACGCCGAGGGATCCTTCTGCGTAATCGTGACGTTCGGTCCGAAGATCTTGAGCTCGATCGAGGTCTGCGAGGCCGGCGCGTTGGCGACGGTGTTCGGGAAGTGAAAAGGGGGCGCCGCCTCGGGCGACTCGAGCAGGAGAACGCGCAGGAACTCGGTCAGCGCGCCGGCCCCGGCCGAGCCCGTCCCCATCGCGATGCCGATCGCGTCGGGGGCATCGCCGATGCGATAGCCGGCCTCGGCGACGGCCTGCGCGCACGCGATCAGGGCGAACTGGCTGCCGCGGTCGAGCCGCCGCGCCTTCATCGCGGGGATCTCCGGCTGCGGCGAAAACCCTTCGAAGGCGGCAACGTGCGTCGCCTGCAGGTCGCCGCGCTCCTCGGCCTTCAGGGGACGGATCGCCGTTTCCCGCGCCGTCAGACGGCGGTAAAACTCGGGGGCGCTGCGTCCGAGGGGAGAGACCGCACCCGTGCCCGTCACGAGGCCACGGGATGCCATCAACCCTCGTACCGGGAGAGCACGACGACCGAGCTGTTGCCGCCGAACGCGAAGGAATTCGAAAGCGCGACGCGGACCTCGTGGTCGCGCGCCGCGTTCGGAACGTAGTCCAGATCGCAGGCCGGGTCCGGGTTCTCGTAGTGGATCGTCGGCGGCACCTTGCCGTCGCGCACGGTCAGGGCCGTGGCCACCGCCTCGATGGCGCCCGACGCGCAGAGGCAGTGGCCGAGCATGGACTTGATCGAGGAGACCGGGATGCGCCTCGCGCGTTCACCCAGGGCGGCCTTGAGCGCCGCCGTCTCGGCCGAGTCGTTCTGCGGCGTCGCCGTGCCGTGCGCGTTGACGTAGTCCACGTCCTCCGGGTTCACGCCCGCGTTGGCGAGCGCCGCGGCGATCGTGCGGCCTCCCGCCGAGCCCGACGGGTCCGGCGCCGTCATGTGGTACGCATCGGACGTCACCCCGTAGCCCCGGAACTCCGCGACGAAGGGCGCCCCGCGCCGCCGCGCGTGCTCGGCCTCCTCGAGCACGAGGATTCCGGCCGCCTCGCCGATCGAAAGCCCCCGGCGCTGCCGGTCGAACGGGCGGCAGGGATCGGGATCCACCGATCGCAGCGCGTTGAACCCGCCGTACGTCAGGCGCGCGAGAACGTCCGAGCCGCCGGTGACGACGACGTCGGCGAGTCCGGCCGTAATCGCGTCGAAGGCGTAGCCGAGGGCGTTGGCCGACGAGGAGCACGCCGTCGTGATCGTGGACTTGATCCCCTCGAGGCCGAAGCGCTGCGCGACGCGGTCGGTGATGGAGTCGGGCAGGTGATTGAGGACCTTCGAGGGGCGCGCCTTGCGCCCCCGCAGGTAGAGCTCGAAGAAGGCCTCGGAATCGATGAGGCCCGACGTGCCGCCGCCGAGGATCACGCCCAACCGGGTCGGGTTTTCCCGGGAAAGGTCGAGGCCCGACGCCGCGATGGCCTCGCGCGCGGCGGCGACGCCCATCCGATCGGCCCGGGACATCCTGCGGCGCTCGGCCGCCGTCAGGAAGCCGTCCGGGATCTCGGGGACCTCGGCAGCCGTCTGCGTTCGGTAGGCCGAGGGGTCGAAAAGCGTGAGCGGGCGGATGCCGCAGGTCCCCGAAAGCAGGCCCTTCCAGGATTCTTCGAGGGTCGAGCCGATCGCGGTGACGGCTCCCATCCCGGTGATCACGACGCGGCGCTCTCGGTTCACGGCGGCGATTTTGACACACGCGGGGGGCCGGGGCCGTTGCCGGCCGAGGCGGCCGTGCGCGCGTTGACAGGTCGGGCATAATCGCCGGCATGAGCGAGCAGCGCGTCGACTGGCACACCTATTTCATGAACATCGCGCGGCAGGTCGCGTCGCGGTCGACCTGTCCCCGCAAGCACGTTGGTGCCGTGATCGTGCGCGATCGGACGATCCTGTCGACCGGTTACAACGGCTCGATCCGCGGGCTGCCGCACTGCTCCGACGTCGGCTGCCTGATGGAAGACGGCCACTGCGTCGCGACGGTCCACGCCGAGGCCAACGCGATCATCCAGGCCGCGAAGAACGGCGTCGCGATCCACGGCGCCGAGATCTACACGACGGCCAGCCCGTGCTGGCCGTGCTTCAAGCTGATCGCCAACTCGGGCCTCGTCCGGGTCTACTACGGCGAGTTCTACCGCGACGAGCGCTCGATCAAGGTCGCGAAGGACGCGGGCATCGAGCTCGTGGATCTCGCGGCGGTGCGCTAGCCGGGACCCTCACTGCGCGGAGGTGACGTCCCCCAAAGCCAAAATCCGCAGGCACTCCTCGAGGTTCTGGCGGGACGCGGCGGAGAGCTGGAAGAAGCGGCACCCGAGGCCCTGGTCGTTCTCGCGGCCGAGCCGCACGATGATGGCCTCGGCGACGATCGTCTTGACGCCGCGCTCGACGGGGACGTCGAAGGAGACGTCCAGCCGCGCGCCGATGGGCTGCCGCACCTGGGTACGCACGAAGAACCCGCCGCGCGAGAGGTCGCGAATCGTGCCCGTGTGCTGCATCCCGTCGCGCCAGAACGTGACCGACCACTCGACGGCGGCGCGGGCTTCCTCCCGAGGCAGAACCTGGAGAAAGCGGCGGATGACGGCGAAGAAGTCCTCGGGGTCGAGCGGGAGGGGGAGCATTGCATCCGCGCCCACGCGCTGGGCGGCGTCCTCGGTGCCCGGCGGCCCGACGAGGGCGATGGGGGTCTTCGCGAACTCGGGGTCCGCCTTGAGGACGCGACAGAGATCGATCCCGGTCATCGGCGTGATGCCCGCCTTGACGACGATCATCTGCGGCCTTACGCGCCGTGCGAGGTCGAGCGCCTCGGTGCCGCCGGACGCCGTCAGCGTTTCGCATCCGGTGCGCTTGAGGACCTCTTCCGCCGCCCCGCGAAAGAGGCCGCTGTCGTCGACGAGAAGGATGTAGGGCATGAAAAAAGTATAACGGGTCCGACGTCGACGGCGGGGCCTCTCGGTCGAGCGTCTGACCTAGGGCGTGGGTCCGCTCACACGACCCGCGGGCGCAGGACGATCTCACCGTGCAGCACGTTGGAGGGGGAGGCGAGCACGTAGAGCAGCGCTCGGACCGTGTCCTCGACCCGGAGCATCTGGGGCCGCTCGAGGGTCGGGCGGAAGCGGTCGAAGAAATCGGTCTCGACCGAGCCCGGGCACAGCGCGGTCACCCGGATGTTCGCCGGCTTGAGCTCGTGGGCAAGCGCCCGCGTGAACCCGACCAGGCCCGCCTTGGCCGCGCAATAGACCGTGCCCTCCGCGAACCCTTCGAGGCCGGCGATCGACGAGATGTTGACGATGTCCGACGGCGCCGTCTTGAGCAGGGCGTGGAGGCAGGCCTGCGTCAGGTAGACCGCCGCGGCGAGGTTCGTCTCGAGCATCTCCGCGATCTCCGAGCGGCGGGTCTCCAGCAGCGGTGCGCGGTACCCGACGCCGGCGTTGTTGACCAGGATGTCGAGGCGCTTGTAGCGCGAGAGGAGAACGTCCACGAGGTCGTAGAGGGCGGGCACGCTGCGCACGTCGACGACGTGGTACGCGGCCTCGCCGCCCTGCTGGGTGATCTCGTGAACGGCCTCGCGCAATTTCTCTTCGCGGCGCGCCGCCAGAAAGACCTTCGCGCCGGCACCGGCGAGAGCGAGGGCGAAGGCGCGCCCGAGCCCGGACGACGCGCCCGTCACCAGTGCGACTTTTCCGCGAAGCGATTGGTCCGGCATGGTCCGAATGCAGAAGGCCGACGGCCGACGGCGTTCGCAAATGTATCATCCGCCCTCGCATGGACACGTTCTCCCACGGCATCGCCGGGTCGGTCCTGTCGAGATCCCTCGCGGACCGGCCCGGGGCCCGAGCGGCGTTCGTGGTCGGCGCCGTGGCGGCGATGGTCCCGGACCTCGATTTCCTCCTGCTCTCCGGCCGGCTCGACTACCTCCGCAACCATCGCAGCTGGACGCACTCGTTCCTCGTGCTGCCGTTCTTCGCGCTCGTCCTGGCGCTGCTCGCGAAGCCCTTCCTGCGTGCGGCCCGCGTGACGACCCTCTGGGTGTTCGCCGCCGTCGGGATCGCCTCGCACATCCTCTTCGACTGGATCACGAGCTTCGGCATCATGTTCTGGACGCCGGTGTCGCGGGCGCGTTACGCGCTC
>DATMNJ010000064.1:0-2675 GCA_035569175.1 Thermoanaerobaculia bacterium
ACGCCGCAGCGCGCTCGGAGGCTTCCGCGCGCGAGAAAGGCAACGAAGCCTCGCGCGACCGGAAGGGAAGAATCTTCGCCGTTTCAGGCATCGGACCGCCGAAAGTCGTACAGCTGAAGACTACGCGAGAAATCGTGAGCAACGTCCGCGGGTTCACGATCCAGAATCGACCTGAGCCGATCGTCGGTGTCTCGGGCACCCGTCCCGACGACGTACTTCTGGTACTCGCGCGCGAACTGGCAGCACGCAACGAGCAGGTAGGGACGGTTTTCTCGGACGGAAGCACCAGGCCGGTAGCAGAAGCGACGGAACCAAACGAAGAGATCTTTCTCGAGCTCGGTCGCTTCCTGCTCGCTCAGCTGGTAGTGCGAGACGAGAGCGATGTGGATGAGTCCGAGCGTCTCTTGGAAGACGGTCTCAACTTCTTTTTCGAACACGTCCTCCGCAGAAGGAGCCGCGTCAAGGTCGTCTGAGATCTCCATCGTCTTCTCCAATACCTCTTGGGAGTGGAGTGAGGATATCGCATTCAACAAAAAACACAATACCCGTTATCGCAAATCTGCGATAGCGGATAAAGGTCTTAGATTCAGCTATTTAAGAGCTGGGTTTAGGAGGGGACGCTGCCCGTAAGATCGTTCATAGTTAGCCTCTTTTCGCCAAAAACCCCTGGCCTGATGCCCGGGGCAAAAAACCTAGTCCTACAGCCACTTTCGCAAGGGAAACCCGGCCCGAATGGGCAGGCTTCGCCCCGTACGCCGACCGTGACTTCATGGATTTCCACCTACCAGCGAGCTGAAAAAGTCAGCCCAAAATCGAATCAGGTGTATTTGATCACAATTTCGGGGTCAGGGTGTCAAGTCTTTTTGCCACCCAACCCGCCGCCGGGCCCCCAAACAGGCCCGAAAGGCCCGTCCCGGGCCCCTCTCCCCTACCCCTTCTGGATGAGGGTCCGGACGAGGCCGTCCTGGTAGGCGTGGCTCCGGCGCTCGCCCAGCCCCTGGCCGTTCAAGAGGATGGCGAAGACGTAGGTCTTGCCCGAGGCCGCCTTCGCGTAGCCAGCCAACGTGGACACGCCGTTGAGCGTCCCGGTCTTGGCCTCGACCTGGCCCCGGCAGAGCGAGTCGAGCAGGCGGCTCCGGAGAGACCCCTCGGTGTCGCCGGAAATGGCCAGGGTGGATCGCCAGACGGCGCCCTGGGGGTGCGCATTCATGGCGCGAAGGAAGCGAATGAGGTCGGCCGCGGCGACCCGGTTGCTCGCCGACAGCCCGGAGCCGTCGTGCATGTCGTACCGCGCCGGATCGAGGCCGATCGCGGAGAGGAACTGCCGCTCGAGGGCCAGGGCGCCGTCCCACGTTCCCCTGCCCGTCTTCTCGTAGGCGAGCGTTTTGAAAATCTGCTCGGCGTAAAAGCTCTGGCTGTGCTTGTTCGACACCGACATCGTCGGGATCAAATCCGACTCCGTCGTCGCGACGAGCGCCCAGGCATTGTCGGCCTTGACGTCGCGCTCGACGACGGCGCCCGTCAGTTCGATCCCCGCCGCGCGCAGCCGGCTCTTGAGCGCCGCGCCGAAGAACTTGGGGGGATCGTCGATCGCCAGCGGCACCGAGTACCGGAAGTAGCGCGCGGGCATCGTGCCGTCCACGAGGATCCGGTCGGATCCGCCGGGCCGGGACACCGCGATGCTCACCCTGCCCGTCTTTCCGACCGCCCGAGCCCGCGGCAGGGTCTGCACGATGTCCGTGTCCGGATCGATCGTCACGATCGCGGGCGCTCCGGGCAGTGCGCCGCGGCCGACCGAAACGATCACGACGTTGTCGTTGTAGGACAGCGCCGAGATGGGCGCCTGGTACCAGCGCGTGTCGCGGTCGGGCGGCCACTCCGCGTTGCGGTAGACGTGGTCGAAGGCGCTGGCGTTCAAGATCAGGTCGCCGCTGACGCGCACGATCCCGGCGCGGCGCAGTCCGTCGGCCCATTGGTCGAAGACCGCGAAAGAGTTGTTCTCGTAGAAACGGCCGGACACGTTTGGATCGCCGCCGCCCACGACGAGGATGGACCCCATGAGGTTTCCCTCGCGGATCTCGCCCCGCCGCCAGAAGGTCGTCCGGAACTTGTAGTTCGGCCCGAGGAAGTGGATCGCCGCCGCGGACGAGAACATCTTCGTCACCGAGGCGATCGTCTCGGCCTGATCGGGGTTGCGCGCGTAGACCGAGTCGCCCGACTCGAGCTCGGCGACGGCGACCGACACCCCCGGAGAGCGCGTCGGAGCGCGCCGTCCCACCTGGTCGAGCGCCTGCTCGAGGGTCAGAGGAGTCGCTGCGCGGCGCGGCTTCGCCGGGAGCACGGGGGCGGCCAGGAGAAACGCCGCGACAATTGCGGCGAGGTGGACCGATTTACGGGCGGCTCTCTTCACCTGCAAATTATAATCGAGGCTTCTTGCGATTCGATGAACTCTCTCGCGTCTTCGAGCTCTCCGTGCGCGAGATGGCGGAAGACGAGGGGTTCCGCCGCGTCGGCTTCGACCGCGGGGACGGCTGGCGGCGCCTGGGCCTCGGCGCCCAGATTCACACCCGCGTCCTCGGAGAGCGACGCGACGCGCATCCCGCCTACCGCGCCGAGGTGCACCTGGAGGCCCGCATCCCCGTCGAGGACTGGACCGCCGTCCTGACGGGCCGCCT
>DATMNJ010000065.1:0-3263 GCA_035569175.1 Thermoanaerobaculia bacterium
TCTTCCGGCCGGACCTGCCGGGCCGCCTCGACATTCTCGACGTGTCGACCGGAGAGAGGCGCCCCTGGAAGGAAATCGTTCCGCCCGACCCCGCCGGCGTCGTCCAGGTCGAACCCTTCGTCGTCTCGGAAGACGGTTCGACCTTCGTCTACTCCTATCGTCGTCTCCTCGGCGAACTCGAGCTGATGACCGGAGTGCGGTGAAGCTCCAAGACCGCGCGACCGCGGCGCTCGCGGCGGCAAGGTAGGCGGACTTCGGGTTCAGGTCTCGTTGCCCCGAATGCCGGCGGCCGCGCGAGGATTCCCGGTGCCACACGGGCGGCCGACGCGGCCGTCGCCGCGTGTCGGAGGAACCGGCGCCGAGAGTGGCTGACCATGATGCGCGTCCACCCGAATCATCGCGCTCCGCAACGCTCGCGGGCGGGCCGTCGAAACCGGACGAGAAAAGTGGCCGGCGCCGTGGCGGGCGCCGGCCGAAGGAGGTTCCGAGGGCCCCTAGAAGGAAAAGGTCGCCTGGCCCACGAGGCGCCGCGGCGGAATGACGTGCGTTCCCCCGAAGGTCGAGAGGATGTTGTAGAGCCCCTGCACGTTGAAGGCGTTCAAGACCATGAACTGGAGCTGGAGCGGAACGGCGAACTTCGCGAGGTCGTAGCCCACCTGGAAGTCCACGATCGTCCGCGACTTGATGCGGTACGGGTCGAGGCCGGTTCCGGCGTGGTTGGCGTCGATGTACGGGATGGCGAAGGCGTTGTCCGGGTCTCCGACGAGGTCGGCGGGTCCGACGCCGCTGACGAGTCCCGAGTCGTACCGAGCGTTCGTGCCGAGCCACAGGCCGGTCTTCGCGACGTCGTAGTAGAGCCCGGCCTGGATCTGCAGCTTCTGGTCGTGATCAATGAGGAACGGGCCGCCCGTGATCGTATCGAGCGCTCCGGCATCGAGAAACAGACCGCCCGTGAAGGGCGGCACGTACTCGGCGTGGACGTGGCCCGCGGAGACGTACCCGCGAAATCCATACGTGGGCGCCAGATCCAGCCGCAGGTCCCAACCGGTGTAACTGCCGCTTTGGAAGGACAGCGGAAAAACGATGCCGGTGTTGAAGAACTGGTCCTGGTCGCCGGCGTTCTTCGTGTTCCTCCACCAATAGTCGAAATCCAGCCTCAGGTGTGAGCCCAGGGCCTGCTGGAGACCCACCGTCTCGGCGTTCTGTCGCTCGGACTGGACCGGAAGAGCGCCCCCGCCCAGCGGCCGCGAGTTCTGAACGACCGGCGGGGCGAGGTCCGCGGCAGCCTGGGAGCTGCTCAGCAGGATGTTCTCGAATTCCGGCGTGTACATGATGCGGCTGTATGTCGCCCGGAACACCGTTCCGGTGGCCTCGAGGTAGTAGGAGAGGCCGATACGCGGCGAAAACTGAACGTTCGTCGTCGGCAGAGAGTTGTTCTCGTACCGAAGCCCGATGTTGGCCGTCAGGCTTTTCAACCGGATCGTGTCCTGGATGTAGGCGGCGTAGTAGACGTTGGTGGCATGGCCGCTGAACTCGAAATCGTGGCCGCCGCGCGTCAGGTCGTACGGAGCGAGGTTGGGGTTGTAGTCGGGCGACGACGGGTCGTTGAAGTTCGGATCGGTGATGCCGAAGCGGAAGAACTCCTGGATGGGATAGCTCTTGTAGGTGCCACCGACCTTGAACTCGTTGATGCCGACGGTCTGGGTGTACGAGGGCGAAATCCCGATGTTGTCGAGCGACCGATTGGAATCGGCCGTGACGGGGGTGTCGCCGGCCGAGGGATAGAGCGTGAAGCGCGCCAGACGCACATAGGCCGTCACGTCGATGACTCCCGTCGCGGAGACGACGTTCTGCCAGCCCAGGTTGTAGTTCTGGTCGTACGTCTCGGCCCGCTGCGCCTGGCCCGCCGCCTCCTGCGTGAACGTGTTGGTCACGTCCCGGTCGGTCCGGCCGAGCAGCGCCGTGAGGCGGAACGCATTGGAGTGGTCCGGCGAGGCCGCATCGAGCCGAACGAAACCCCGCTGCGTGTTGCCGTCGTTGTTGAAGTTGTCGAAGTTCACCGGGTCGGTGAACCGGTCCGAGCCGGCCGCGTTGAAGGAGGCGAACCAGCCCAGCTTCTCCGAGCCGCCGCCCGCCGCGACGCCACCCTGATACGTGTCGAACGTGCCGTACGTGCCCGTGGCCGTGCCCTTGAAGGGCGAGCCGAGGCCCGACTTCGTGGACATGTTGATGACCGCGCCGACCTTTTCGCCGAATTCCGCGGGCACGTTGCCGTAGATGATCTCGAGCGACTGGGCGATCCCGGGATCGATCGAGTTGGAGAACGTCACCCCGGTCTGGTCCGCGATCGTCTGACCGTCGATGACGTACTCGCTCTGGCTGTGGGCGCCCTGAAAGTGGAACCGGCCGTTCTCGTCCATGGCGAAGCCGGGCGTGGACGTGACGATCTCCTCCATGGCGCGCATCGGCACCGCGGCCGGAACGCGCTCGATGTAGGACTTGTCGATGTCGATGTGCGACATCGAATTGTCGGTTTCCAGCTGGGCCACCGTGGGCTCGGCCATCACGCTCACCGATTCCGAAACGGCCGGAAGATCGAGCTTGATCTCGAGGCTCATGGGAATCGTGTTGCGCACGTCCACGGACTTGTGCACCGGAGCAAAGCCCTGGGTGTCGATGTGCAGCTCGTACGGATTGAACGGGACGTTGAAGAACAAAAAGCTGCCGTCGCGGCCGGTCGTCGTTTCCGCTTTGAACCCCGAGACGTTGTTGCGCAGCAGCACGAGGACCGCGGCCATCGGCTTGCCGTCGGGTCCGACGACCGTCCCGCGAACCGTGCCCGAGTCCGCCCCACGGGCGGCGTCCGCGGACGCAATGAGTGCGAGCACCGCGAGCACGGCGGCGCCTGCCAGAAAACGCAATGGCGTGTTCGCCATGGAAAACTCTCCTCGAAATGAGCGGGACCCCCGGCGCGCCATGGCGCCGGCTGCCTCCGCAAGAAGGCAGGCCCCGTCGGTGTTTCGGTTGCCCGATTAGGAGAGGAGAGCGGGCGGGGCGCGGGACCCGTTGGAGCGGATCGTCGAGGAGAGCGTCGCGGCGGCGATGGCCGCCGCGTCGGAGAAGGTGACCGAGAAAGGCGCCTCGCGGCAGGGCTCCGGAGCCAGGCCCGCGGCCCGATGACTCTGGCAGGCGAGACAGGGGTCCTCTTTGACCTGGATGCCGGAGTGCCAGTGCGCGCCGTGAGAAAGCGGGCTGTGGCTGGA
>DATMNJ010000066.1:0-3601 GCA_035569175.1 Thermoanaerobaculia bacterium
CCCCGCGGCGAGAAGGCCGAAGAGCAGCGGGCGGGAGACGGCGATCGGCGGCACGTTCGGGATCATAGGGGGTCGACGCGGGTATTATGACCGCCTTAAGAAAAGGAGAGGGATGATGAAGAAGGGAACCTGGGTCGCCGCCGGACTCGCGGTCGCCGCCATGACGGGGATCCTCGCCTGCGCCAGCTCGAAACCGGACCCGACGGCCCTGGCGATCATCGAACCGCGCAGCGACTCCAAGGTCTCGGGAAAAGTGGTCTTCACGCAGGAGGCCTCGGGCCAGACGAAGGCGGAGATCTGGATCGCCAACGCAACGCCCGGCATGCACGGCCTCCACATCCACGAGAAGGGCGACTGCTCGGCGCCGGACGCGGCCTCGGCCGGCGGCCACTTCAACTCCGCTGGCAACCCGCACGCCGCGCCCACGGACAAGGCGCGCCACAACGGCGACTTCGGCAACATCGAGATCGGCGCCGACGGCAAGGGCCACATGACGATCACGACCGACCTGCTGACGGTCACCGACGGGCCCAACAGCGTCGTCGGCAAGTCGGTCATCTTCCATGAGAAGGCGGACGACCTGAAGACGCAGCCCACGGGCGCCTCGGGCGCACGCTACGGCTGTGGCGTGGTCGTCCTGACGCCGACCGGAAACGCGTCGGAAATCCGAATCAAGTAGGCCCCGGACGGCCGCGTGACCAGGCCCCCGTTCGACCTCCCGCCCGAGGAGCTGCGGCGGCTCGGCGCTCTCGCCGTGGACGCCGTCGCCGCGCACCGGGAACGGCTGCTCGAGCGCCCGGTCTTCGGCAAGGTCGGGGCGGACGCCGCGCTCTTCGAGGAGCCCGTGCCCGAGGAGGGCCAGCCCTTCGAGGAGGTGCTGGCGTTCGTCCGCGAGCACGTGCTGCCCTATCCCATGGGCAACTCCCATCCCCGTTTCTACGGCTTCATCAACGCGACGGCGGACCCGGTCGGGGTCATGGCCGATTACCTCGCCGCGGCGATGAACCCGAACTGCTGGGGCGGCGACCACGCCGCGATCCACGTCGAGACGCGCGCGCTCGCGTGGATCGCCGAGATGCTCGGCTACCCGCCCGAGGCCGAAGGCATCCTCGTCTCGGGCGGCTCCATGGCGAACTTCACGGCGCTCGCGGCCGCGCGGCGCGCGATGACGCCGGGAAACGTGCGCGAGGAGGGCCTCTCCGGGCCGGAGCGTCCAAGCCTGACGGTGTACGCGTCGGACCAGGTCCACGCGTGCGTGGACAAGGCCGTGGACCTCCTCGGGATCGGCACGAACCAGCTGCGCAAGGTCGCGACCGACGGCCGCTTCCGGATTCGCCTCGAAGAGCTCGAACGGACCGTCGCCGCGGACCGGGCGGCCGGGTACGCGCCGGCCATCGTCGTCGGCAACGCCGGGACCGTCAACACGGGAGCCATCGATCCGCTCGCGGCGCTCGCCGACTTCTGCGCCCGCGAAAACCTATGGTTCCACGTAGACGGGGCTTACGGCGCGATGGCCTCGATCGTCCCGGCATTGAACCCGCTCTTCGAGGGGATGGAGCGCGCCGATTCGATCGCGGCCGACCCGCACAAGTGGCTCTACGTGCCGTACGAGGCGGGCGCCACGTTCGTGCGCGAGCCCGGCCGGCTCGGCGCGACGTTCCGCAAGTTCCCCGAGTATCTCGCCTCGGATCCCGAGAGTCCGTTTCCGGGCCCCGCGTGGTTCGCCGAGCGCGGCGTCGAGCTCTCCCGGGGCTTCAAGGCGCTGAAGGTGTGGATGGGCCTGAAGACCCACGGGCGCCGGGCGTACGCCGCGCAGATCGAGAACGACGTCCGCCTGGCCCGCTTTCTCGCGGACGAGGTCGACCGGCGGCCGGACTTCGAGCGCCTCGCCGAGCCGGTCCTCTCGATCACCAACTTCCGCTATCGGCCGGCGGCCCGCTCGCTGCCGGACGCGCAGCTGGATCGCATCAACCGGCAGATCATCAACCGTCTCGTCGGCGACGGCTCGTTCTTTCTCGCCCCGACCGTGCTCAAGGGCCGCACCGCCCTGCGCGTCTCGATCACGAACTTCCGCACGCGGGAGGACGACCTCCTCGTGCTGCTCGACGAGGCGGCGCGCCTGGGCGGGAATATCCTGTCGGCGACGTGAGCAGGGGGCGCGACGTGCCCGTTGCCCGGCGAATCTGTCTCTTCCTGTTCGCCGCGGCGTGGGCGGCCCGGGCGCCCGGCGCCACCGACCCGGCTTACGCCGCCCTCCGGGCGGCGACACCCCGCGGCCCCGGCTTCACCGTGCAGAACCTGGTCCTCGAGCGCGACGTCTTCCGTTTCCGGTTCGAGAAGGGCGTCTTTCAGTTCCTCGCGCCCGTCGAGGGGCGCGTCACCGGCGCCGTCTTCGTCGGCACCGGCTCGTGGGAGCTGCATCCGGCGACCGAGATCGAGCGGCAACACCTCGCGCTCGTCGCGGGCGAGAAGGGCCTCGAGGTCCTCACGGACCGTTTCGAAACGCTCGTCCTTCTCTTCACCGACGGCAGCGAGGCTGAGATCCGCCGCGCGGGCGTCGCCTCGGAGACGGCGCCGGACCGGGGCACGAGGGCGTGGGACGCTTACCGCCGCTCGGAGCGCAAGGACGTGAAGACGAACTTCGAGATTCGCATTCTGGAGGACGTTCTCGGAAAGGCGGAGCCGGCCGGCGGCGTGTTTCTGGCCTTGCTCGACGGCGGGCGGCTCCCCCGCGCCGTGGCCGTCGTGGACCCGGCCGGGCTCGAGTGGCTCGCGCCCGGAATTCTGACCGGAGACGAGGATTCGGCGCTCTTCGTGATCCCCGAGCAGGACGCCGGTTTCTGGTATCTGTGCCGGCGCAAGTCCGAGCTCGCGTCGCCGGCGGGCCATCCGGAACCCTTCCGCGCCGACCACTACGACATCGACTCGCGCATCGAGGAGACCTCGCGGCTGTCCGGGACGACGACGATCCGGCTCGAGGCCGCGGTGCCGGGACGGCGCGTCCTGCCCCTGCACCTCGCGGGCCGGCTGCGCATCCAGGACGCGGAGTTTGCGATCGCCGACGGAAAGACGTGGGAGGCGGCCGCCGTCATCCAGGAAAAGGAGGACGAGGACTCGGACGCGGCCGTCGTGTTCCCGCGGGCGCCGCTGCCCGGAGAGCCCTGGCTGCTGCGGCTGCACTACGGCGGCAAGGACGTTCTGCGCAACCGGGGCGACGGCAACTACGCGGTGGGGGCTCGCGAGAACTGGTACCCCAACCTCGGGACGTTTCGCACTCTGGCCACGTTCGACCTGATCTACCGCGTGCCGAAGGGGAACCAGGTGGTTTCCGTCGGCGAACGCGTCGACGACCAGACGGTGGGCGAGCTCCAGGTGTCCACCTGGAAGGCGCGGCGGCCGATCCGCGTCGCCGGCTTCAACTACGGCAAGTTTCGCCGGATCGAAAAGGACGACGCGGAAAGCGGCCTGAAGATCGAGGTCTACACCAACCCGGGTACGCCGGACATCGTCCGCGAAATCAACGAGGCCCTGAACTCCCGTTCTCCGGCCGGCATCGGAGCGCCACCGCGGGTCGACGCCGAAAACTACTGGGGCACGCCGG
>DATMNJ010000067.1:0-4479 GCA_035569175.1 Thermoanaerobaculia bacterium
TTGCGCCTCTTCCTCGGCGCGCGAGGAGAAGCGAACCAGGTCGGGGACGGGCTTTCCGCTGGACATCTGCTTGGCCATTTGGACCTCAGGACTTGATCGCCGACATTAGTCGGAACATCGGAAGATAGACGGAAAGGAGGATCGTCACGATGACGCCTCCCATGATCACGAGGATGGCGGGCTCGACGAAGGAGATGACGCGCGCCAGCAGCAGGTCGATCTCCTCGTCGTAGAACTCGGACACGGAGGAGAGCATTTCCTCGAGGGCGCCCGACGACTCGCCCACCTTGATCATCTCGATCGTCAGGTCCGTGAAGATGCCGGTTTCCTCGAGGGTCTTCCAGAGCTCGCGGCCCTCGCGCACCTTGGGGACGACCCCCTTGACCTTGCCCGAGACCGACCGGTTGCCGATCGCGTCGGCCGAGTTCTCGAGGGCGGGAACGAGCGGAGTGCCGCCGCCGAGCAGCGTCGCCAGGCTGCGCGTGAATTGCGTGATCGCGAAGCGGCGGAAGATCCCGCCCACGATCGGAAGCTTCAGGATCACGGCGTCGAACCACATCCGACCGGTCGCGGTCCTGAGCCAGCGGGAGGCGAGGAAGCCTCCCCCGCCGATCACGGCGACGATCACCAGGATGTAGGTCCGCAGGAAGGTGGCCGCCGAAAGGACGACGACCGTCAACAGCGGCAGGTCGGCGTTGAAGTCGGCGAAGAACTCGGTGAAGCGCGGAATGACGTAGGTCATCAGGATCGTGATCAGGCCGGCCGAGAGGACGATGAGGATCGCCGGGTACACGAGCGTCGACACGACCTTGCGCGACAGGGCGATGACGGTCTTCTGGTACTTCAGGTACCGGCGTAGGACCGCCTCGATCTCGCCCGACTTCTCCCCCGCCTTGAGCGAGGTCCAGTACAGCCGCGGGAAGAGGTCGCCCTCCTCGGCGAACGCCTCCGAGATGGACATGCCCGAGTTGACGCGCTCACGCACGTCCGTCAGGACGCGGCGCAGCGTCGGGTTCTTCTGCCGTTCGAGAAGAATCTCGAACGACCGCACGACCGGCAGCCCCGCCTTGAGCAGGGCGATCAGCTCCTGGTTGAAGATGAGGAACTCTCCCATCTTCACGCGGCCCCGGCCCTTCGCGCGGTTGCCGCCGAGCGTGAACCCCTTCCTGCGCACCTCGAAGACGTGGCCGCCGCGGCGCTCGACTTCCACGCGGGCGGCGCCCATGTCGATCGCCATGACCGACTGCTCGGCGACCGAACCGTCGGGCCAGCCGGCCTTCACGCGGAACTCCGTCACGGCCGCTTCTCCGCGGCCTTCGCGCCCGGAGTCCCCTTCTCGGCGTCGGGCCGCGGCGACTCCTCGGCCAGCAGGATCAGGATGAGGGCGCTCTTGGAGCCTTCCTCGCGCGAAGCGCCGAGAACGAGGGTCTGGTTGAGCGTGATCGGGACCGACGTCTGGTAGAGCTGCCGCATGAGACCCGGCCCGGTCTGCCCGGGCGGCTTCCAGAGCTTGGAGAGGGCGAAGGGCGAGAGCAGCAGCTCCTTGCCGCCGCTACCGCCCGACGGGCGCACGCCGAAGGTCAGGGTGTAGTCGGTCCCGAGCTCGTACCGGAGCACGCCACCCTCGACGCCGCGCAGCACGGCCGAGTCGATGAGGGCGTAGTCGTTGAACTGGAAGAGCGACTTCAGCTTCGCGCCGATGCCGCCGATCTCGCGGGCGATGGATCCGGCCGGGACGTCGGCCCGCGCCCGGATGAGCTTCACGGCGAAGTTGTAGCCGCGCGGCGGAACGTCGAAGGACGCCAGGATCTTGCCGATCTGGTCGAGCTTTTCGGGGCGATCCGTCACGGTCATCGCATTGAGCTTCGAAGTCAGCGTGACAGACGAGGCCTCCGAGAGCAGCGGCCGGACGAGCAGCGCCGCCTCTTCGACGCGCTTGTGCTTCAGGACGAAGACGCGCACCGACGCCTCGTCGGCGGCCCGCAGGGGCCGGACGAGGAGCGCGAGCGCGGCGAGGATGAGAAGAGTCTTTTTCACGCGAATTGCAATCCCCGGCTCCGCTCGGAGCCGGCCCGGGCCAGAACGTCGGCCGTGCGTGGCCTAGATATCGAGCCCCCGATCCACGATCCAGACCACGCGCGGCTCTTCCCGGCCGGCGCCGGGATTCAAGTCGTAGACCGTCGCGTTCGACAGCGGCGCGGCGGACTCGGCCGGCAGTCCCGCAGCCTCGAACTCGCCGCCCGAAAGCACCGAATCCGCGACGGGAGTCGGCGCGACGGCGGGAAGCGCCGCGACCGGAGACTCGCGGCGGGCAGATCCCCCCGCCACGGTGAGTGCGAGAAGACCCACCGCGGCCGCGGCCGCCGCGACGGCGGAACGGCGGCGGGTCGGACGGCCGGCGCGGATGCGGCGGTCGGCCTCGAGGTGCGCGACCCCGGCGCGGACCGACGCGAGGATCGCGGCGGCTTCGGCGGGAGCCACGTCGTCGGCCAGCGGACGCGCGAAGGCGAACGACGCGTCCCTGCCCAGGGCGGCACCGCGGCAACCGTCGCACTCCGCCAGGTGCTCCCGCAGGATGCGGCGCTGGGGCGCCGGCAGCCGGTCCGCGAGGTAGTCGTCGAAACTTGCGCGCAGGATCCCGCAGATCGCGCTCATGCGAGCGTCCTCCCGCGCAGGAACTCGGGATAGAGCCGGGCGATCTCCTTGCGCAGGATGCGGCGGGCATTGAAGAGGTGGTTGCGCACCGTGGATTCGCCGCAGCCCAGGATGAGGGCGATGTCCTTGGTGTCGCAGTCTTCCATCTCGCGCAGGACGAACGCGGCCTTCTGCTTTTCCGAGAGCCTGTCCGAGACGATCTCGAAGAGCCGGGCGAGCTCGCGGTCTTCGGCCGAGCGCGTCGCGCCGCCGGCGGTGGACTCCTCGCGCTCGCGCACCAGGTGCAGGGTGGCCCCGTGGGCGCGCTCCCGGCTGCGCGAGCTGCGCAGGAAATCGATCGCCAGGTTGGTGGCGATGCGATACAGCCAGGTGTTGAGCGAGTAGCGCTCGTCGTAGCGGTGGATTTCCTTCCACACGCGCAGGAAGACCATCTGGGCGACGTCGCGCGCGTCCTCGGTGTTGCCGACGATGCGCCGCGCGAGCGAGACCACGGCGGGCGTCTTGCGCGAGACGAGGGTCTCGAAGCAGAGCATGTCGCCGCCGCGCGCGCCGATGGCCAGGTCCCGGTCGGGAAGCTCCCCGATCCCCTGCCGCTCGAGCCGTTCGCTGTAGACCAGTTCCATGACGTCCCTAAAGAGGTCTCCTCATGCCGGGTATACGGATCTGCCTCCCCTGCCGTTGGGGCCTTTTGCCGGACCCTAAGCCCTTGAATCTTAAATCTTTGGGCGCGCGCGGGCAAGCAAGCGGAGATAATCGAGGTGCTTTGCTCCTCTATCGGGTCCTGGCCGCCGCCGCACTGGCCGCCTACGCTCCCTACGCCCTGCTGCGATCGGTGGCGGGAGGACGCCGCCTGGGCGACCTGCGGGGCCGCTTCGGGTTCTCGAAAATCCCCGACCTGGACGGCGGGATCTGGATCCACGCCGTCTCGGTCGGGGAGATCGGCGTCGCTCGAAATCTCCTCGCCGCCCTTTCGCGGGCGCGTCCGGGAATGCGGGCCGGAGTGTCGGTGACGACCGCGGCCGGGCGCGAGCTGGCCGGACGGGTCTTCGCGGCCGAGGCTCCCGTCTTCGCATTTCCGTTCGACCTCGTCCGCCCGGTCGAGCGCGCACTCTTGCGCGCGCGGCCCGGGCTCGTCCTGCTGACCGAAACCGAAATCTGGCCGCTCTTTCTCGAGCGGGCGGCGCGGCGCGGGATCCCGGTGGCGCTGGTCAACGGGCGGCTCTCGGAGCGGTCGTTTCGCCGCTACGCGCTGGCGCGCGGCTTCATGCGCGAAACGCTCGGGCGCCTGTCGCTCATGGCGATGCAGTCGCCGGAGGACGCGCGCCGCGCGCTCGAGCTCGGCGCGCCCGCCGACCGCGTCCACGTCACCGGCAACCTCAAGTACGACCTTCCGGAGCCGCCGCCCTTTCCCGACGCCCGCCGCCTCACGGAGGCGGCCGCGGGCCGCGCCATCATCGCGAGCGGGTCGACCGCCGAGGGCGAGGAGGAGGTCGTCCTCGACGCCTGGCGGGGCCTCGCCGCCCGCCCGCTCCTGCTGCTCGCCCCGCGGCGCCCGGAACGCTTCGAAACCGTCGCCCGCATGTGCGTGGCGCGCGGCCTGCGCGTGACGCGGCGCAGCTCGCCCGCCTCGGCCGGGACCCCTGCGCCGGACGTCTACCTCCTCGACTCCATCGGCGAGCTCGCCGCAGCGTACCGCCACGCGCTCGTCGCCTTCGTCGGCGGAAGCCTCGTGCCGCGCGGCGGCCAGAACCCGATCGAGGCCTGGGCAGCGGGCGCTCCGGTGCTCGCCGGGCCGCACATGGAGAACTTCCGCGACATCGCGGA
>DATMNJ010000068.1:0-5691 GCA_035569175.1 Thermoanaerobaculia bacterium
CCTATCCGAACGGATAGGTGAGGGAGCCGAATGGATAGGGTGGTGCTTTGCTCTGCTCCCGTCCTTCCGAGTCTCGAGCGTCGCGACGAGTCGCCTCCGCGCTTTACGGACAGGCACTTACGCTCCCGCCAACCTTCGCGGCAACACACCAGCGAATCGGTCCACGATCAGGCACGCACGTTGCTATCTCATCCAAGCGAGTCGGAAACAGAAACAGTTTTAAAAAGGAGAATGGTCATGAAGAAGGTACTCGGAGCGGTCCTGGTGGTGGTGACCCTGGTTGCGGTTTTCCCGTTGGAGGCCAGCGCGGCCAGCGGCGCCGGCACGTCGAGCTGCAAGATGCTCCTTCGCTGTCAGCCCCCGCAGCCCCCGGTTCCTTCCGGTGGCGGCGCCGGGACCTCGAATCGTGGTGGCGGCAGCTCGACGGGCACCCACGGACACCCGCTTCCTCCCGTCAGCGGCCGCGGCAAGTAATTCACAAGCCCTCCGTTTCAGTCCAAACCGCCCGACTCACGTCGGGCGGTTGCTTTTTTTGAGCCACTTGGGACCGCGCGGCGAGGTCATTCCAACGGCCAGGTGAGGGAGCCGAGCCACCTAGGGTGTCTGCGGGTTGCCCCGGAACGCACAAGGCATTCGTTCTGTCCCGGCTAATCCTGCTTTGGGAGCAGTTGGTCGCCAGTTCGATCCTGGCCGCCCCGACCAATGAGGCCCGCTTCGAGGCAACGATCCCCGACTCGGCTCGAGCCCCTTCCACCGGCCGGTGTAACCCGTCGCGCCAGGAGGATCGTCGAGTTAACCGTGTGGTCAGTGAGCCGGGCCGACTCGACTCGCAAGGCACCCCTTTTGCAGCGAGTCGAATTCGCTTGAACAGAGGGGTGCCGCTGAGGCTAGAGTTGGCACCTCGAAAGACATGACGCGAGTTCCGGGCTCGGGACAGGGGGTATTTGTGTCCGCGGAAGACAGACAGTCTCGGGTTCCTGAACGGCGCGCGATGAGCGCGGCGCGCGTCGCCGTTGCGGCCTTCTTCGGGCTCGCGACCCTCGCCACTCTCGCGGCCGGACAGGTGATCACCGAGTTTACGATCCCGACCGTGGGCAGCCAGCCCCAGGGCATCGTCGGCGGCCCCGACGGCAACCTCTGGATCTGCGAGGTGAACGGCAACAAGATCGCCCGGTTGACGCCCGCCGGTGTCTTCACGGAATTTCCGATCCCGACTCCGGCGTCCGGGACCGAAACGATCACCGTCGGCCCGGACGGCAACCTCTGGTTCGGCGAAGAAGACGTCGGCAAGATCGGACGGATCACGCCGACCGGCACGATCACCGAGTTTCCGATTCCGACGCCCAACAGCCAGCCGGACGGGATCGTGACCGGTCCGGACGGGAACATCTGGTTCGCCGAAACGGGAGGCAGCAGGGTCGGGAAGATCACGACGGACGGCGTCGTCACGGAATACGTCGTTCTGTCGCCGAACGCCTCCCCCGGCGGCGCGGCCGCCGGCGCGGACGGGAACGTCTGGTTCGTCGAGTTCAATGCGGGCAACATCGCACGGGTGACCAAGACCGGCGTCGTCACGGAATTCCCGATCCCGACGGCCAACTCCCAGCCCTACTACATCAGCGCCGGCCATGACGGCAATCTCTGGTTCTCGGAAGGCGGCGCCACGAAGGTCGGCCAGTGCACGCCCGAAGGCGTGATCACGGAGTTTTCGACCGGGCTGACGGGGACGGCCGACTTCCTCACTCCAGCCGCGGACGGCAACGTCTGGTTCACCGAGTACTTCAACGGAACGGTCGGTCGCATCACCCCGGGCGGAACCGTCACGGAGTTTCCTCTCGGGGGCGACGACATCCCTTTCGGCATCGCCTCCGGATCGGACGGCGCCGTATGGTTCGTCGAGGCGGCTCGGAACAAGGTCGCCCGGATCACGACCGCCCCGGCAATTCCGGCGGGACTGGACGTGGACGCGCGCAGCGTCGCGGGTTCGTCGTCGAACTTCAACGGCGTCCTGGAGGCCGGGGAAACGGTCCAGGTCGCTCCCCACTGGACGAACACTCTCGTCACCTCGCAGGCGCTGACCGGCGTTGCCTCGAACCTGACCGGCCCCGCCGGCCCGACCTACACGATCAACGACTCCTCCGCCGACTACGGGACCGTCGCCGGCGAGAGCTCGGCCGACTGCAACACAGCGACGGGAGACTGCTTTCTCATGACGGTTTCGGGCAACCGCCCCTCGCCTCACTGGGACGCCACGTTCACCGAGACGCTGAGCCCCGGCGCGATCCCCCGGACGTGGACCCTGCACGTGGGCGAGAGCTTTCCCGACGTGCCCACGTCGAACCAGTTCTACGCGGCGATCGAGAACCTCTTCCACAACCGGATCACCGGAGGTTGCGCCGGGGGCGGCTACTGCCCCAACAACTCGGTCACGCGCGCCCAGATGGCCGTCTTCCTGATGAAGTCGAAGCGCGGCGCGGCGAATCTGCCTCCGGCCGCCACGGGAACCGTTTTCGCGGACGTTCCCGTGAGTAATCCCTTCGCTCCGTCGATCGAGCAGCTCGCCGGTTACCGGATCACCGGCGGCTGCGGAGGCGGCAACTATTGCCCGAACAACCCGGTGACCCGCGCGCAGATGGCGGTCTTCCTCCTGAAGGCGGAGCACGGCTCGGGCTACACGCCGCCCGGGTGCATGGGCGTCTTCGCCGACGTCGCCTGTCCGAGCCAGTACGCCGACTGGATCGAGCAGCTCGCGGCCGAGGGCATCACCGCCGGGTGCGGCGGCGGCGACTACTGCCCCAACAGTCCCAACACCCGGGGACAGATGGCGGTCTTCCTGGTCAAGACGTTCGGCCTCGAGCTCTACGGCTCGAACCTGCCGCCCACGCCCTGATTCAGATTCAGGGCGCGTTTGGTTCCCTGGCGGGAGAAGCCGAGTGAGCACGCTCGTGAAGGGGCTTTCGGGGCCGCTAAGCTCACCGCTACCGGCGATGCTCGACCTCGGTTCCGTCTTTGGCCAGATCGACATCTACCTGTTCGACCAGATCCTGCGGGGCCGCATTGCGCCCGGGATGCGAATCCTCGACGCGGGGTCCGGCGGCGGACGCAACCTCGTCTACCTCCTGCAGCAGGGCTACGACGTGTTCGCCCTGGATGCCGATCCCGCGGCGATCCAGAGCGTGCGCAGCCTCGCGAGCCGCCTCGCGCCCCGGCTGCCCGAGTCGAACTTCCGTGCTGAGGCCGTCGAGGCGAGCACCTTTCCCGACCATGCGGCCGACGTCGTCGTGAGCAGCGCCGTCCTGCACTTTGCCAGGGACGAGGCCAACTTCGCTGCGATGCTCGCAGGCTCGTGGCGCCTGGTCGCGCCTGGAGGTCTCCTTTTCTGCCGCCTTGCTTCGTCGATCGGGATGGAGGGGCAATTCGTCCCGCTCGGAAACGGGCGCTACAAATTGCCCGACGGCAGCGATCGCTTCCTGGTGGACGAAGCACGCCTGCTCGCCCTGACCGCCCAGCTCGGCGGCGCGCTCGTCGACCCGCTCAAGACCACCGTGGTCCAGGGGCAGCGCTGCATGACGACCTGGGTCGTGCGGCGGACCGGCTGAGCTCCGGGGCCGTCTTGGTCGCCCTCGGACCGTGGTTCACTGGCCTCCCAGCAACTGCACCGTGCCGATGCAGGGGCTGTCCTCGCCACACCCAAACGTCCAAACGACGACCTTCTTTCCGATGAAGTCACACGGACTCCTCGCCTGCACGCCCTCGTAGTCGACACGATCTCCCCGCCGATGGAGAAACTGGAACGTTCCGTCGCCCTTCACGGTCACGACGGTCGCCACATCGGTCTCGCGGCAGTCGGAAATGACGCCGCCATGCGGCACGGACTCCTCGGCCACGGCCTCGGCGACCGACGCGCTCGGCACTTCGGCCGGACCGTCGATCGCCTCGATCTTTCTGATGCAGGGTGCGCCTTCGTCGCCACACGGAAGCGTCCAGATGACCACTCTCCGGCCGACCAGATCACAGGGACTGGAAGCCGACGCGCCTTCGTAGGTCACCCGATCGAGATCCCGGTAGAGAAACTCGAACGTTCCATCGCCCTTCACGGTCACGACGGTCGCTTCATCGGTCTCGCGGCAGCCGGAAATGACGCCCCTGTGCTCCACGAGATCCCCGGCCCTCAGACCCTCCGTCCACTCATCCTGCTCGGCCCACCACCTCTGAACGGCCGCACGCATGGGCTCCGAAAACCGCGCTCGCTCTGCGTACAACCTCTCGATATCGGGCGGATGCGTCTCGTAGAGCGACGCCGGCATGACGTGGTCCCCGGACATCACGACGTCTGGCACGGTCTCCATGAACCATGCGAAGCCATAGTAGGTGCCGTCGGGGGCGGAGCCGATGGCGACGGGTTCCCCGGTGACCGGATCGATCGGCGTTGAGAATCGATCGCGCACGGGATGGGCGATCAACGCCCAGGAAGCGCCTGACGCGTTTCGCATCTCGGCAGGCGGCCATTCCAGCACGTAGCCAATCGTGCCGTCTGGAAGCAGCATCGCGTCGGTGGGGCGTCCGACCAGATACACCCGCTCACCGTGAATCGCCTCGAATGCCCTGATCTTCGAGTCGACGGCGTCATAGGCCGCGGCGTCGCCATCGGGTGGACGGGTCATCTGAATTCCTGAAGTCGAACCCGGAACCTGGGCTGAAGCCTGCGCCAGGAGCGGACCCGTCGAGCCGACCAGGACCAGGGCGTACCCGACGCACATCAGAAGTCGGAGGTGGACGGCCGCCGAGCCTCCTCGCCACCGCCGCCGTCTCGATGCAGCCTGCTCGGTGAGCAAGTTAGCCGTGCTCGCGGCCCGCGCCCGATCCCCCCTGCTGTCGGCCCGAACCAGAGCCTCCGTGCCTGTCCGGCTTGGGCCGCTCTCTCTCCTGATAGCGCGTCAACTTTCGCTGCTGGGGACTCTGGAACTTGGGCCGGACGCCTTCTCGACGAGTCGCGGTCATCCGGCGTTTCGGCGTCCGCTCGACGGCAGAGACCGCGCCGCGTTCGAGGGCGTCGAGCCGTTGGCGGAGTTCGCGAATCAGTCGCTCCCGGCGTTTCAAGGCATCGGAGACGTTTTTCCCCGTGAGCTTGCCTTCGGCGATCAGGATGTGGAGGACGTGGGCAGCGCGGTCGGCGGTGATGTTCAGAGTCTTGTCGGTCTTGCGGGTCTTCCGTTTCAACGAGTTCTCCTCTCGAGAGCTCGGAAGTTTACAGCGAAGTGACTCGGTGACAGCCTCCTTCCGGCGGTTTCCGTCAGCTTCGCGGCTCGAGGCTCCCGACTACCAGACCCGGACGCGCGCCGAGGGTTCGAGGTACAGCCGTTGCCCCGGGCGCACGTCGAACGCGGCGTACCAGGCATCGAGATTGCGAACCGTGTCGGCTCGGTAGTCCTCCGGCGCGTGGTCGCTGGCGGCCACCTGCGTTCGCAGGGCGCTCTCGCTGATCTTGCGCCGAAGGGTCTGGGCGTACGCGATGAAGAACTCCCGGTCCTGCTCCCGCACGTAGGCCGCATCCGTCACCCGGCTGCCGAGCGTCTTGCGGTAGGCGTCGAACGCGGCGGCGAGGCCTCCGAGGTCGGCGACGTTCTCGGTGAGCGTCAGTTTGCCGCTGATCGAGAGGCCAGGCAGCGGCTGGTACGCCGAGAACTGATC
>DATMNJ010000069.1:0-2995 GCA_035569175.1 Thermoanaerobaculia bacterium
TACGCGAGGACGACGACCACGACGCGGCGGTTCTTCGCCCGGCCGTCCTTGGTCTTGTTGGACTCGACCGGCTCCGCCTTGCCGTAGGAAATGGTGGACATCCGGTTGAGCGCAACGCCCTGCTTGTTGAGATAGCGGCGCACCGCCTCGGCACGGGCCTCGCCGAGCTTCAGGTTGTACGAATCCGACCCCGTCGCGTCCGTGTGACCCTGGATCTCGAGGTAGACGTTCTTGTTCTCGCCCTTGAGCCTCTCGGCGAAGGCGTCGAGCGCGTCCTGGGCTTCCTTGGACAGCTCGTGCTGGTTCACCGGGAATTTCGCGGCGTCATCGGACAGCACGAGCGAATAGACGAACTTGCCCTCCGCGAGCTTGCCCGCCTGCTGCGCCCGCTCGAGCGCCTGCCGGGTGGCAGTGTCGAGCTCGGCCAGCTTCGTGTCATGCGACTTCACCTTGGTCTGCGTCGCCTCGACCTGGGATTCCACGTCATTGATCCGCTTCTCCGTGGCGGCGCTGCTTTTGGAAACCTCCTCACCGACGTACTTCTTGGAAGCGCACGCCGAGAGCCCGAAGGTCCCCAAAAAAAGCGCCCCGACAGAAAGCAAGGAACCGACCCTTTGCTTGATCATCCCCATCTGCACCTCCTGAAAAAAGGTTACTCGCCACCGGGAGCCGTTCCGCGGTACCCCCGGCGTGTCCGGACGACCCAGGAACCGGGTTTGGCCACGGACACGAAAACAATTCGATATTTTACATCCCCCTTGCCCGACGGTGCAAACCCCAATAAATACTGCTGGCGCACCTCGCTGGAGATTTGCGCCGCCAGCGGCCGCAGATCCCCGTCTCCTGCCACCAGGTGAAGCTTTCCGCCGCTGGAGCTAGCCAGCATCTGGAGAGTGTCCACGGAGAGCTCCCGTCGCTCCTGGTCCGACAGAGCATCGAAGGATGCATTCTTCATGCCGATCGGGTAGACCGGGACCGAGACGCGCTGGAGCAGCTCGGCCATCTTTTCGGCCGTCAGCGTGCTGGCGTTGTCCACGCCGTCGGTAAAGAGGAGGATGGCCCTCTTGTTGTTGCGGCCCTTCATCATCCGTTCGGGTGTGGCGGCCACGGCGTCGAACAGGGCCGTCTGACCCGAAGCCTCGAGGTCCCACAGCGACCGCAGCAGCTTCGTCGTATCCGATGAGAAGTCGGCGATCATGCGGACCTCGCCCTCGGAGAAGGCGAAGAGCGCGAAATCGTCGCCGGCCTGGCGGGCCCGGACGATGGCCCGGATCGCGTTCTTGGCGTTTTCGAGCTTGCTGGCCACGCCCATGCTTCCGGACGTATCGACCAGAAATGCGAAGGAAACCGGAGCGCTCTCGTCCCGATCGAAGGTGTCGACGGGAATCCGTGTCTCCCCGACCTTCAGGACGAAGTCCTCTTTGCGCAGGCCGTCCGCGAACTTGCCGGCCTTGTCGGTGACGAGGACGGGCAACATGACGTACTCGGCGCCGGCGCTGTCGCTGAAGGTGGGGGGCTCCTCGGGCGGCTTGGCGGGAGGCTTTGCGGCCTGCCCGGCGGCCAGGGCCGAAACCAGGAGCAGCGGAAGAACGAGCAGGCGTCTCACTACCGAATTATAAGGCCCGGGAAGATCCAGGGATTCCCCATCTCCGGCTCGCCGGCCGCGAGCGGTGCGCCGTCTGGCTTTGGTTAGACTGTCGGCGCTTGACCACATCCACCCGGTCGATCGTCCTCGTCAGGCCCCACAACGCCTCGAATCTGGGCTCGGTGGCCCGAGTCGCCAAAAACTTCGGCCTTCGCGGGTTCTCGGTCGTGGAGCCGGCCGTGGCCCCGGACGCCGATTCCATCCGCCTGGCAGTCGGGGCCGCCGACCTTCTCGAGACGATCGCGCGCTTTCCGACGCTCTCCGCCGCCGTCGCCGAGTTCCCGGTCGTCGTCACGACCTCCTCGTTCCGGGGCCGCGGACGCGCGCGGCTGCTGGAGCTCTCGCAGATTCCCCCGTTCCTGGCGGAGGCGGGGCCGGCCGGGACGGCCTTCGTCTTCGGCCCCGAGCGAAGCGGACTGACCGAGGACGAGCTCGCGCGGGCGTCGGCGTGCCTGCGCCTGCCGACCGCGCCCGCGTTCCCGACCATGAACCTGTCGCACGCCGTCGCCCTCGTGCTCGGCGTGGCCACGGCCTTCACGGCGACGGGCAATCCCGCGCCGGATCCCGAGCCGTGGGCGCCGGCCGCCGAGATCGAGGGCGCCCTCGGGCACTGGGACCGCGCCCTCGAGGCCATCGGCTTCTACGACACCGGCCACCGCGATCGGTCGCTGCGCGACTGGCGCCGCCTCGTGGCGGGCCGGCCGATGTCGCTGCGCGAGGTGAAGATCCTGCGGGGCGTGGCGAACCGGGTCCTCGTCGCGTTGCGGATCCGGGGAGAACGGGAGCGCGGTCCGCGGGGGGATTGACCGGAGGGCGCGCGCGCCGATCGGGTCAGATCAGCTGTCCCTCGGAAAAAAAGAACGCGATTTCCCGGGCCGCGTTCTCCGGGGAATCGCTGCCGTGGATGGCATTGCGTTCGATGTCGGTGCCGAAGAGGTTGCGCACCGTGCCGGGCTCCGCCTTGCGCGAGTCGGTCGCGCCCATGGTCCTGCGCAGGTGGGCGACCGCGTCCGTCCGCTCGAGCGCCGCCACGACCACGGGCCCCTCGGTCATGAACGTCACGAGCGCGCCGTAGAACGGGCGTTCGCGGTGGACGGCGTAAAAGGCCCGGGCCTGCTCGGGAGACAGCCGCGTCTTGCGCAGCGCCACCAGGCGGAATCCTTCCTTTTCGAGAAGCCCGAGGATGCCGCCGACCTTGCCCGCCGCCACCGAGTCCGGTTTGAGAATCGTCAGAGTCCGTTCCAAGTCCTTGCTCCTTTTCTCGGTCGTGCGCGCCGCAGGGCGAGCTAACGCCCGAGCATCTCCTGGACTTTCTTTCCGAGGTCGGCCGGCGAGCGCACCACGCCAATG
>DATMNJ010000070.1:0-3381 GCA_035569175.1 Thermoanaerobaculia bacterium
CGCCGCACCGGCCGTGCCGGCGCTCATCGCCGCGTGCCGAGCCCCCGGCCAGCGCCTCGACGTGGTGCGCGAATCCGCGACTGCCCTCGGCGCCATCGGCCCCGCCGCCTCGTCCGCTCTCCCGGCGCTCAAGGAGATCGCCGCCCACCCGATCCCCCATGTCGGCGGCGTCATCGACCTGACTCCCGCGTGGGCCGCCTCGCGCGCCATCCGAAGGATCGAGGGCAAGCCCGCGGGCTGAAAGAAAAGGTTCAGGATGATTGTCGATTCCGGGATCCCCGTTCGACTCTTCGTCAAAGGAGACAGAGAACCATGCGATACATCCTCTTGATCTACGACCCCGAATCGAAGTGGGCCTCGATGAGCGAGCAGGAGCGCGGACAGCTCTTCCAGGAGTACGGGACCTTCACCGAGTCCATCAAGAAGAGCGGCCACTGGGTCTCGGGAGACCCGCTCCAGCCGACCTCGACCGCCACGACCGTCCGCGTGCGCGGCGGCAAGACGGCGACGACCGACGGCCCGTTCGCCGAGACCCGCGAGCAGCTCGGCGGCTTCTACATCATCAAGGCGTCGAACCTCGACGAGGCCACCGGGATCGCGGCGCGCGTGCCCTCGGCCCGCCTGGGCTCGATCGAGGTCCGGCCGATCATGGAGATGACGGGCGCCTGACGCGGCGATCCGCAGGGGCGGCTCCCCGGGGCCGCCCTTTCTTTCCTCGACCATGTCCATCGAAAGCCTCTACCGCGACGAGTCCGGCAGGATCCTCGCGACGCTCATCCGCCTCGTCGGCGACTTCGACCTCGCCGAAGAGGTCATGCACGACGCGTTCGCGGCCGCGCTTGAGCAATGGCCCGGCCACGGCGTCCCCGAGAATCCGCGCGCCTGGGTGGTTGCCACGGCGCGGCACAAGGCGATCGACCGCCTGCGCCGCGACGTCCGATTCCGTGAGCGGCGCGACGAGTTGGCCCACTGGGCGGCGCTCGCCGAGGACGCCCCTCCAGACTTTCCGGACCCCGCTGACGGCCGCATCGCGGACGACCGGCTGCGCCTGATCTTCACGTGCTGTCATCCCGCCCTCGCCCTCGACGCGCGCATCGCGCTGACCCTGCGCACGCTCGCCGGCCTGACGACCGAGCAGATCGCGCGCGCCTTCCTGGTCCCCGCGGCCACGATGGCCCAGCGCCTCGTGCGCGCCAAGAAAAAGATCCGGGAAGCCCGGATCCCCTACCGCGTGCCGCCCGAGAGCGAGCTGCCGGAGCGGCTCGATGGAGTCCTCGCCGCCCTCTACCTCGTCTTCAACGAAGGCTATGCCGCCACGTCGGGGGCGGAGCTCACGCGGCGCGAACTGAGCGCGGAGGCGATCCGCCTCGCCCGCCTCGTCGTCGCCCTGCTGCCGTCGCAACCGGAGGCGCGGGCGCTGCTCGGCCTGATGCTTCTCCACGACTCGCGCCGGGCCGCGCGCGCCTCCGCCGACGGGGAGCTCGTCCGGCTCGAGGACCAGGACCGCGCCCTCTGGGACTCCGACGCGATCCATGAGGGCATCGCCCTGACCGAGGACGCCCTGCGCGAGGGCGGCCCCGGCTACTACGCGGTGCAGGCCGCGATCGCGGCCGTCCACGCCGAGGCCGGACGGCCGGAAGACACGGACTGGCGCCAGATCGCGGCGCTCTACGACGAGCTCGGGTCGCGGTTTCCGTCGCCCGTCATCGAGCTCAACCAGGCCGCCGCGGTCGCCGAGGCGTACGGGCCGGCCGAGGGGCTGCGGCGGCTCGACCGCCTCGAGGAGAGCGGCGAGCTGCCCGACTACCACCTGCTGCCCGCCGCCCGCGCGCACCTGCTCGCGCGCCTCGGGCGTCGCGAGGAGGCGGCGGCCGCCTACCGCCGCGCGCTCGGCCTCGTGTCGAACGAAACCGAGAAGCGGTTCCTGGAGCGCGAGCTCGCGAAGGTGGAGGCGGAGCCTCCCTCACCCCCTCCCTCTCCCGCCGGGAGAGGGAGAATCTAAGAATCTCCCTCTCCCCCCGAGCCGGGAAGAGGGTCGGGGTGAGGGGGGCGCCTCCCTCAGGGCGTCGAGACGATCGGCATCTCGATGAAGCTCGCCTTGTCCGGGGCGTGGTAGATCCGCTGCGTCGCGGCCCGGTAGTCGCCGGGTTTCGCCCAGAAGATGTTCGGCACGAAGGTCTGCGGGTTGCGGTCGTAGAGCGGAAACCAGCTCGACTGGACCTGGACCATGATCCGGTGGCCGGGCAGGAAGACGTGGTTGGCGTTCGGCAGGGCGAAGCGGTACAGCAGCGGCTTTCCCGCCTCGATCGGCTTTGCGGTCTCGAGGCTCTCACGGTACCGGCCTCGAAAGACGTCGGCCGCGATCATCAGCTGGTAGCCGCCCATGGCGGGGTCTCCGGCGACCTCCGGCGGGTAGACGTCGATGACCTTGACGACCCAGTCGGAGTCCGTGCCGCTGGTGGAGGCGACGAGATTCGCGATCGGCTGCCCGCTGATCTTCATCGGTGCCGTCAGGACGTCCGACGTGAACACGGCGACGTCCGTGCGGCCGGAGGTCTCCCGCTGGTCGTTCGAAAGCCATTTCTGCCAGCCCGGCGCCGCGCCGTCCACCGGTCGCGGACGATACGGCGTCGGCCTCGCCGGGTCGGAGACGTACTCGGCAAACTCCGCGCCGCCGGCGGTGGGCGCCGTGAGCGAGAGCTTCGAGCCGGGCGCCAGATACAGTGGAGCCGCCTTGAGCGTACAGCCGCTCGCGCAACCGGCCGGCCACGCCGGCAGCCGGCGCCACGTGTTCGTGCCGGTCTCGAAGGCCGTGACCGGCGCGACGTCGGCCTTCGGTGCTCCGTCCTTGAGGTGTTGAGCGAGAAAGGGCCCGAGGACGTCGCGCCGGAACGTCAGGCCGGTATCGCTGTTGAACTTGAGGGCGCCGAGCGCGCTGCCGTCGCCGATGGACTGGCCGTGGCACCAAGGGCCCATGACGAGGTAGACCATGTCGTTGCCGGTGTCCTTGGGCTTGATCGCCTTGTACACCGCGGTCGCGCCGTAGATGTCCTCCTGGTCCCACAGGCTGTGCACGAGCATCACGGGAACCTTCAGAGGCTCCTTGGCCAGCAGCTTGTCCACCGCCTGGTCGCGCCAATACGCGTCGTAGCCGGGATGCTCGAGGATCCTGCGCCAGAAGCCGACCTGCTCGAGGCCGTGGATGCGGCCGAGCTCGCCCGCGGACCCGGCGTTTAAGAACGTGTCGTAGTCGTCGTAGTCCGGACGCCACCACTTCTCGTCGTTCTTGCGCGTGGCCTCCTGCTCGAAGATGTACGACATCCCCTGCTGGCGGAAGGCGCCGTAGTGGAACCAATCGTCGCCCATCCAGCCGTCCACCAT
>DATMNJ010000071.1:0-2645 GCA_035569175.1 Thermoanaerobaculia bacterium
CGCTGGATCGTACGCGAACGGGAAGCCGAACGGGACCGCGTCGTGGTTCTGGCTGTCGAGAACGCCATGCCCGACCCGTCGAGCCCGCCCGCGCTCGAGGACTTCGAGCGGCGGGTCTCGCGGTGCGCCGCCCAGGCTCTCGTGCTGCTGTCCCGCGGCGGCGAGATCGGCTTTCAGGCGCGCGGTGTGAAGGTGGCGGCGCACGGCGGCCGGCCCCAGCGGGCGCGGATCCTCGAGGCGCTGGCCCGCCTCGAACCCATCTCGCTCGAGGGGGCGCCCGCGTTCCCGGCTCTCCGGCGCGGAGACATGCGCAGGCTCGTGACGTGACGGAGAAAATCGAGATCCCCGACGGGCTGCGCCGCGCCTACCTGCTCGTGCTGGCGCCGGGAGCCTTCCTGGCGCCCCTCCCGCTCTTCTGGACGGGCGGCGCCCGGTTGCCAGCGCTCGGCGTGTACGAAGTTGCCCTCCTGCTGCTCTGGTTTCGGGCGCGCGGCGGGCGGCCGGTGCGCCTCTCCAATGCGGTGTTGAACGCCATCGGGCTCTCCTACCTGTTCTGGCTCGGGGTCGAAGTGACGGTCGTGAGGCCGGGTCTTTTGCGGACCGTCGTGCACCTGCTGCTTTTCACCGGGATTGCCAAGCTCGCGTCGCTCAAGCACCCCGGAGAGGCCCGCACGGCGCTGCTCGTCTTTTTCCTCCTGGCGCTTTCTGCCGCGTCGTCGTCCTTCCATGTCTCCTCGCTCCTGTATTTCGGCGCCATGGCGTGGATCGGTTTCCGGACGCTTTCGCGCCTGGCGGTCCTCGCCGATTTCGAGGCGGCGCCGCCGGACCGCGTCGTCGGGTCGATCCCGACGGGAGGGCTCGCCGCCGCCGCCATGGCGGGCGCGCTCCTGATCGGCGGGCCGCTCTTCTACGCGCTGCCTCGCCTGCGGGCGCCGTACGCCGTCGCCCCTTTCCGCCTCGACGAGGCGCTTGCGACCACCCTCGCGGCCGACCGCGTGGATCTCGAGGCCTTTTCATCCGCCAAGAAGAGCGATCGGGTCGTGTTGCGCTTCGAGCTCGACCCCGAACGGGAGCTTCCTCGCGTGCTTCGCCTCCGCGAGGCGGTTTTCACCGATTACCGTGACGGAGGCTGGCTGCGGGGGACGTTGTCGGCCGCAGACGGCCAGTTGCCCCCATCGCGCGGGGTGCCCCGCGCCGCTCCCGCCGGAGGCGGCCAGGCGGCCCGCATCTCCGTCGAGATGAACCTCGTCGCCCGAGGATTCCTCTTTCTTCCCTACGGCTCCTACGACCTCGCGTTCGACAGCGGCACTCCGTCGGCCCAGCCCGACGGCGTCGTCTCGGTCTCCGGAGGTCAGCGGGCGATTCGCTATTCCGCTTCCGTGGCGCGCGTGGAGCCGAAGGGTTCCGGCCGGTCCATCATCGACCTGCGCGCCGTGCCGCTCGAGGTTCGCGCCTACGCGGCGAAGCTCACGGGCGACCTGACCGAACCGCGCGCGATCTGGGACCGGATCCGCCGCCACTTCGAAACGGACTTCGTCTACACGCTGGACCCGCCGAAGACTGCGGGGGACCCGGTCGTCGCCTTCCTCCTGCATTCGAAGGCGGGGCACTGCGAGTATTTCGCCTCGGCTGCCGCCCTGATGCTGACGGCCCGAGGTATCCCGGCCCGCCTCGTGACGGGCTCGTACGGCGCCGAGGCCGGGTTCTTCTCGAGCGCGCTCGTCGTGCGTGGCGGGAACCTGCACGCCTGGGTCGAGGCGGATCTCTCGGGCGACGGCTTTGCCGTGCTCGACCCGACTCCGCCCTCCGGGATCCCGTCGAACCTCACGCGACGCTCTCTCTGGGAGCGGCTGGCCGGCGTCGGCCGCGAGGTCGAATTCTTCTACGACCGGCGGATCCTGGGTTTCGACTCGCTCGACCAGGCGCAGGCGTTCGACGCCGCCCGCCAGAAGCTCGGTGGAGCGGCCGAGAGCCTCCTCTCGTGGACGACCGCGGTCAAGGGGCTCTTTGCCTCGCGGCCGCTCGCAGCGGCGGCGGGCGTCCTTGCGGCGGTCCTGCTCGGTGCGTACGTGCTCCGGTTCGGGCGGCGCGCTCCAATGCCCGCTCCCACGCGCGCCTATCTCGCGCTGCGGCGCCTCACCGCGCGCCGCGCCGGAGCCGTTCCGCCTTCCGTCGCCCCGACGGAGCTTGCCCGGCTCTTCGCGTCGTCGCTGCCGCAGGGCCGCGGCGACGCGTTCGCCATCGTGGACGCCTATTGCGCCAGCACCTTCGGCGGCCGCGCCGTGGACGCGGACACGGAGCGCGACGTCCAGGTCCGCCTGCGGCGCCTCAAGAAGCTGGCTTAGCGCTCCTTCGTCCGGGTCCGTTCGATCAGTACGCGTTGCGGTGCGTGAGGCCGTGCTTGAGGGTGAGCCAGAGGATCTTGAGGTCGAGCGACAGCGACCAGTTCTCGATGTAGTAGAGGTCGTACTCGATGCGTTTCGTCAAGCTCGTGTTGCCGCGCCAGCCGTGGACCTGGGCCCAGCCGGTCAAGCCGGCGCGGACGCGGTGGCGGAGCATGTACTGGGGAAACTTCTCCTTGAACTCGCTCACGAACTCGGGGCGCTCGGGGCGGGGGCCGACGAGCGACATCTCGCCCTTCACGA
>DATMNJ010000072.1:0-11251 GCA_035569175.1 Thermoanaerobaculia bacterium
GGGTCCTTGGTCCCCGTGCTCGCCCACAGCAGGCGTTGCGGCCGCGCGCCGGCGTTGTAGGCGCGCTGCCAGCGGGGCGATCCGATCAGCGCGCGGTATGCCTTGTAGGTGCGCTGCGCGACGGCGACGCCGAGCCGATCCTTGAGGGCGTCGGGCACCTTGCCGGCGACCGCGACGTCCCAGCGGCTGATGAAGACCGACGCGACCGATGCGACGTCCGGCTTCAAACCTGCCTCGATGCGCCGCTCGATGCCGCGCAGAAAGGCTTCGGCCGCGGCGACGTACTGCTCCCGCGAGAAGAGCAGGGTCACGTTGATGGGCACGCCGGCGAAGATGGCCTCCTCGATGGCGGGAACGCCCTCCTTCGTGCCGGGGATCTTGATGAAGAGATTCGGGCGCGCCGCGCGCGCGGAAAGGTCGCGGGCCGCGGCCAGCGTGCTCTTCGTGTCGTACGCGAGCAGCGGCGAAACTTCCAGCGACACCCAGCCGTCCACGCCCGCCGTCCGGTCCCAGACCGGCCGGAACACGTCGGCCGCGCGGCGCAGGTCCTCGAGCGCGAGCTCGAAGAAGAGCGCCTCGCCGGACTTGCCCTGGGCGAGCTTCTCCCGGATCGCGGGGTCGTAGGCCGCGCTCTTCTTGATGGCCTGGTCGAAGATCGTCGGGTTCGACGTCAGGCCCGTGACGGAGAACTCGTTCACGTACTTCTGGAGCGTGCCCGTGTCGAGCAGGTCGCGCGTGATGTTGTCGAGCCAGAGGCTCTGGCCGAGGTCGTGGAGTTTTTGGGTTGCCTTCATCGGTTCACCTCACCTGTGTTGTTGGGACGCTCATCATGCCACCAGGGCCCGGTTCACGATCTCCTGTGCCTCGCGAAGGATCGTCTCCAGGTGGGCCCGATCCTGGAAACTCTCCGCGTAGATCTTGTAAATGTTCTCGGTCCCGGAGGGCCGCGCCGCGAACCAGCCGTTCGCCGCGACGACCTTGAGGCCGCCGATCGGCGCGTCGTTGCCAGGGGCGCGCGTCAGCTTCGCCGTGATCGACTCGCCGGCGAGCGTCGCGGCCGCAACCACGTCCGGCGACAGTTTCTTGAGCTTCTCCTTCTGCGCGGGCGTGGCCGCCGCGTCCACGCGCGTGTAGCAGGGCGTGCCGAACTCGGCCGTCAGCGCCAGGTACTGCTCTCCGGGATCCTTCCCGGTGCGGGCGGTGATCTCGGCGGCGAGAAGGTCTGGCACGATCCCGTCCTTGTCGGTCGTCCAGACGCTCCCGTCGCGCCGCAGGAACGTCGCGCCCGAGCTCTCCTCGCCGCAGAACCCGATCGCTCCCCCGAGCAGCCCGTCGACGAACCACTTGAAGCCGACGGGCACCTCGACGAGCTTTCGGCCCAGACGCGCGGCGACACGGTCGATCATGCCGCTCGAGACGAGCGTCTTGCCGACGGCCGCCGCGCCTGGCCACTGCGGCCGATTGGCGAAGAGGTACGCGATCGCAGCCGACAGGTAGTGGTTGGGTTCGAGCAGCCCCTGGCTGCGGGTCACGATGCCGTGTCGGTCCGCGTCGGTGTCGGCGGCGAAGGCGATGTCGTACCGGTCCTTGAGCTCCACCATCCTCGCCATGGCGTACGGCGACGACGGATCCATGCGGATCTGGCCGTCCCAGTCGACGGTCATGAATCGGAACGTGGCGTCCACGGTGTGGTTCACGACCTCGAGATCGAGCCCGTACTTCTCGCGGATCCGGTCCCAGTACGCCACGCTCGCGCCCCCGAGCGGGTCCGCGCCGATGCGCAGGCGGCTCGCGCGGATGACCTCGAGGTCCACGACCGAGGCGAGGTCGTCGACGTACGTGTCGCGGTACGCGTGGGCGTGCGTCGTGGACGCTTTGAGCGCCCGGTCGAAGGGCATCCGCTCGACACCGCGCAGGGCTTCACCGAGGAGGGCGTTCGCTTTCGTCTCGATCCACCCCGTGACGTCGGTGTCGGCGGGGCCGCCGTTGGGCGGGTTGTACTTGAACCCGCCGTAGCGCGGCGGGTTGTGCGAAGGCGTGACGACGATGCCGTCGGCAAGGCCGTCGCGGCGGCCGCGGTTGTAGGTCAGGATCGCGTGGGAGACGACGGGGGTCGGCGTGTAGCCGCCGTCGGCGTCCACCATGACCTCGACGCCGTTTTCGGCGAGGACCTCGAGGGCGCTCGCGAACGCGGGCTCCGACAGTGCATGGGTGTCGATGCCGAGAAACAGCGGACCGGCGATGTTCTGCTGGCGCCGGTAGAGGCAGATCGCCTGCGTGATCGCGAGGATGTGGGCTTCGTTGAAGGCATTGTCCAGCGACGACCCGCGGTGCCCGGAGGTTCCGAATGCGACGCGCTCGGCGGTGACGGATGGATCGGGACGCCCCGTGTAGTAGGCCGTGACCAGCTTCGCGACGTCCACGAGGATCGACGGCGGCGCGGGCTGTCCGGCAAGGGGGCTGATCGGCATCGGGCTCACTCCAGTCCGCCCGAAGCGTATCGCGGCTGGGGCTTACCTGCCCACGTGGCTCGTGTCGTTCCAGAGGCGGATCACGGGGTCCAACGGCCCGTGCTCGTAACCGAGCGCCGACAGGCTGCCCGTCGACAGAAACAGGAACCGCCCCTCGGCCGGCGCAAGCCCCACCCACCGGGCGCCGAGCATGCGCAGGAAGTGCCCGCTCGAGAAAATCAGAACATTGCCCTCGATCAGGCGCACGCGCGCAATCACGCGGTCGGCCCGGGCCGCCACGTCCGCCGGCGACTCCCCCGCGGGGCAGCCGTCGCGGAAGAGTTGCCAGTCGGGCCGCTCGGAGTGGATCTGCGCGCTCGTCTTGCCCTCGTAGTCTCCGTAGTTCCACTCGAGCAGGTCGCCGTCGGGAACCGCCGCCGCCCCGAAGCCGGCGAGCTCGGACGTCCGGCGCGCGCGCAGGAGCGGGCTCGTGAAGACGCGCGCGAAGGACACCCCCGCGAGGCGCGCGCCGAGCCGGCTCGCTTCGCGCTCCCCGGCCTCGGTCAGCGGGAGGTCGGTCCGACCGGTGTGCTGGCCGGACAGGCTCCACGCGGTCTCGCCGTGCCGCGCGAGGGAGATGACCGGGAGCGCGCCGCTCACGTGCATCCGCCCGTTACGACTGCGGCGGCGCCGTCCCGGCGGCCGGCGGGAACCCCGCGAACAGTTGCTTGAGGATCCCGATGAGCTTCTCCTCCCGCGCCTCGTTCGAGAGACTCGTGTCGATCGCGTCCTTCGCCCGGCCGCGCCACACGATGTGCTTGAGCTTCACGTCCACCAGGTCGATGATCATCGTTCCCACCGGGATCTGGACCTCGTAGTCGTCGACCGGAGCCCAGCCGCCCCAGGCGTAGCCCCAGTCGGGGCTGAAGGGAACGACCGCGGTCGTGGCCGAGAGGCGCGCGTGCACGACGGCCCAGAGATCGGGGTTCTGATCCAGCTTGACCTGCTTCAGGCCGTCGCTCGCGAGCTGGTCGGACAGGACGTCCTGGCAACGGCGGCCCCAGACGGGATCCTGGATCGAGCCGTCCGCCTTCCAGGCCCACGTGTGGTACTGCGCGAAGGAGACGTTCTGGTCCCAGCCGACCTTCATCTTCGGGCCCGACGACGCGCAGGCCGTGAGGATCGCCAGAAGCGCCGCCATGCCTGCCACCGCCGATCGGGTTCGCATCCTCATCGCTCCTCCGTGACTGGACGGATCCTACCCCGGCCGCCGAAGACCCGTCAGAAGGCGACGCCGACCGCGAGGACTACCGTGGGTCTGCGGTCAGGGTTGAACACGTTGACCACGAGGTTGACGTCCTTGTAAGTGAACCCGACGAGAAAGCCCCTCTGGACGTCGAGGCCGGTCTCGTATGCCCGCGTCCGCTGGACCACGGCTCCGACCTGGAGCCAGGTCCATGGCGCGAACGTCAGCTGCGTCCAGGTGTAAAAGAAGTTGCCCTCCGTGCCGGTCGCGTCGATGACGTACTCGCCCGAGCTCGAGAGCGCGAGCTTGCCGTACGCGAGCTCCGCCGAGTAGCCGGGCGCGAACCCGTCGAGGGCCCCGAAGACGCCTCCGACCATGGGCGTCACGTCGAGGGAGAGCGCGTCGCCGAAGTGAAGGTTCCATCCGACCCAGACGGATCCGGTGTCGTAGGCCTCGTAGTTGTATCGGGCCTCCAGATGCAGGGCGTTGTGGTCGGCCGTCACGACGGGGTCGAGGTAGTCGCGCCCGTCGGGCACGAAGTACGCGTTCACCGACGCGTTCAAGGCCCAGGCGGCTTCGGCCGCTGGGGGCTGCGCCGCCGCCCGCGGGGCGGGCACCACCTGAGCGTCCGCGGCACGCGACGCCGCGAAGCAGGCCGCGGCGACCAATACGGTACGGCGCGTCCGCGACGCAGGCGAAGAGCGGCGATCTGCGCTCGGCTTCATCGGATGTTCACGCCCTGGTCTGGACCCGGATCCTACTCCCCGCGATATGCTGCCGTTCGGCTCGAACCGTCAAAGGAGGAGCGATGCAGCTCGGAATGATCGGCCTCGGCCGCATGGGCGCCAACATGGTGCGCCGCCTGATGAAAAACGGTCATCAGTGCGTGGTCTACGACCGCAGCGCCGAAGCGGTGAAGGCTCTCGTGGCCGACGGCGCAGTCGGCGCGACGTCCCTCCGGGAGTTCGTCGCAAAGCTCTCTGCCCCGCGCGCGGCGTGGCTCATGGTCCCCGCCGCGGCGGTAGACGGCACGCTCGCCGAGCTCGCGCCGATGATGAGCAAGGACGACACGATCATCGACGGCGGCAACTCGTACTACATCGACGACATCCGCCGCCAGACCGACCTCCGTGCGAAGGGAATCCACTGGGTGGACGTCGGCACGAGCGGCGGCGTGTGGGGGCTCGAGCGGGGCTACTGCATGATGATCGGTGGCGACGCCGAGGCCGTCCAGCGCCTCGACCCGATCTTCAAAACGATCGCGCCGGGGCGCGGGGACGAGATCCCCCGCACGCCGGGCCGCGAGAAGATGCCGGGCACGGCCGAGGACGGCTATCTCCACTGCGGGCCCTCGGGCGCCGGCCACTTCGTGAAGATGGTCCACAACGGCATCGAGTACGGGATCATGGCCGCGTACGCCGAGGGGCTCAACATCCTGAAGCACGCCAACGCCGGCAAGTCCACGCGCACGGTCGATGCCGAGACGACGCCGCTGCGCAACCCCGAGCACTACCAGTACGACCTGAACCTCCCCGACGTGGCCGAAGTCTGGCGCCGCGGCAGCGTGATTGCTTCCTGGCTGCTCGATCTCACGGCCATCGCTCTGGTGAAGTCGCCGGACCTGAAGGATTTCGACGGGCGTGTCTCCGACTCCGGTGAGGGCCGCTGGACGATCCTCGCGGCGATCGACGAGAGCGTCCCCGCTGACGTTCTCACCGCCGCCCTCTACGAGCGCTTCGCCTCGCGCGGCGAGGCCGACTTCGGCAACAAGCTCATGTCCGCAATGCGCTACGAATTCGGCGGCCACCTCGAGAAGAAGGCCGGGGAGTAAGGCGCCATGGACCAGAACCCTCCGCTCACCCTCTGCATCGACATCGGCGGCACGGGAATCAAGACGCTCGTCGTCGGCACGGACGGCAAGGCGCTGACCGAGCGCCGGCGCGCGGACACGCCGCGCCCGGCGACCCCGAAGGCGGTGGTCCGGACGATCCTCGATCTGGCCACTCAACAGGGCGCGTTCGATCGCGTGTCGGTCGGCTTTCCCGGCGTCGTCCGAAAGGGCGTCGTCGAGACCGCCTTCAACCTGCACAAGGACTGGATCGGCGTGAACGTCGACCGGACCCTCACGAAGGAGCTCGGCAAGCCCGTGCGTGCCGCCAACGACGCCGACGTCCAGGGGCTCGGGTCCATCAAGGGCGAGGGCGTCGAGCTCGTCATCACCCTCGGCACCGGCTTCGGCTCGGCCCTCTTCATGGACGGCCGGCTCGTGCCGAACCTCCAGCTCGGCCACCACGCGGGCTGGGGCAAGAAGACCTACGAGGACGAGCTCGGCAACAAGGCCTTGAAGAAGGCCGGCAAGAAGAAGTGGAACAAGCGCGTGCGCAAGGCCCTCGATTCGCTGGCGACGCTCTTCAACTACGACCGGCTCTACATCGGCGGCGGCAACGCGGCCCACATCAAGTTCGACCTGCCGGAGCGCGTCAAGATCATCTCCAACGAGCAGGGCCTGTTCGGGGGCCTCGCGCTCTGGAACGGCAAGGAAAACAGCTATGGCGTCCGCTGAGACCTCCGGCAAGCCCGTCGCCGCGGATGCCTTCGTCTTCTTCGGCGCCACGGGCGACCTCGCCTACAAGAAGATCTTCCCTTCGCTCCAGGGGATGGTCCAGCGCGGGTTCCTCGACGTGCCGGTGATCGGCGTCGCGAAGTCGGGCTGGGGCGTCGAACAGCTGCGCGAGCGCGCGCGCGCGAGCCTCAAGGAGTATGGCGGCGGCGTGGACGAGGCCGCGTTCGCGAAGCTCGCGGCGCTGCTCCAGTACATCGACGGCGACTATGCTGACCCCGCGACGTTCGCCAAACTGCGCGCGGCCCTGGGCGGCGCGAAACACCCGACCCATTACCTCGCGATTCCGCCGAGCCTTTTCGGAGCGGTCATCGAGCAGCTCGGTAAGTCCGCCTGCGCGGCGGGCGCACGCGTCGTCATCGAAAAACCCTTCGGGCACAACCTCGCTACGGCGACCGCGCTCAACAAGACGCTCCACAGCGTGTTCCCGGAGTCCTCGGTCTTCCGCATCGACCACTACCTCGGCAAGGAGGCGGTCGAGAACCTTCTCTACTTCCGGTTCGCGAACACCTTCCTCGAGCCGATCTGGAACCGCAACTACGTGGACTGCGTCCAGATCACGATGGCCGAGGAGTTCGGCGTCCAGGGCCGCGGCAAGTTCTACGACGAGACCGGCGCGATCCGGGATGTCATCCAGAATCACCTGCTCCAGGTCGTCGGCTATCTCGCCATGGAACCGCCCATTTCGATCGACGCGGACCGGATCCGCGACGAACAGGTCAAGGTCTTTCGCGCGATCCGGCCAATCAAGCCCGCGAACGTCGTCCGCGGCCAGTTCGACGGCTACCTGAAGGAGCCCGGAGTCGCCCCGGCCTCGACCGTCGAGACGTTCGCCGCCGTCCGCCTGGAGGTGGATTCGTGGCGCTGGGCCGGGGTGCCCTTCATCATCCGCGCCGGGAAGAGCCTTCCCCTGACCGCGACGGAAGTCCTCGTGGACCTCAAACAGCCTCCCCTCTCGCGCCTCTCGCCCGAGGAGAGCAACTACTTCCGCTTTCGCCTCGGGCCGAAGATCTCGATCTCGATCGGAGCGCGCGTGAAACGGCCGGGAACGGACCCGGGCTCGGTTCCGACCGAGCTGATGGCCGTGCGCGATGGTGGAAAGAACGAGGTGGACGCCTACGAACGACTCCTGACCGACGCGATGAAGGGCGACCCCACCCTCTTCGTGCGTGAGGACGCGGTCGAGTCGGCGTGGGCCGTCGTGGACGGCATCCTCGACAACGTCACGCCGGTCCATCCCTACAAGCCGGGGTCGTGGGGACCGGTCGAGGCGACCCGCCTGACCATCGGCGTCGAAGGCTGGCACGACCCGGCCCGCGAAGCGTGAGAATCAAGCCGGCCGAGACGGTCGAGGGCCGGCGGCTCGAGGACAACAACCGCCGCGTCGCGCACTGGAACCGCTGGGGCCCCTATCTTTCGGAGCGGGCCTGGGGCACGGTCCGCGAGGACTACAGCGCGGACGGCTCCGCCTGGGACTCGTTTCCCCACGACCACGCCCGCTCGCGGGCGTATCGCTGGAACGAGGACGGCCTGGGTGGCATCTGCGACCGCCACCAGCTGCTGTGCTTCGCCCTCGCGCTCTGGAACGGGAAGGACCCGATCCTCAAGGAGCGGCCGTTCGGCCTGACGAACTCGGAGGGCAACCACGGCGAGGACGTCAAGGAGTACTGGTTCTATCTCGACTCGACCCCGACGCACTCGTACATGAAGTACCTGTACAAGTACCCGCAGGCCGAGTACCCGTACCAGAAGCTGCTCGAGGAGAACCGGCGCCGGACGGTCGACGAGCCGGAGTACGAGCTGCTCGACACCGGCATCTTCGCCGAGAGCCGATACTTCGACGTGTTCATCGAATACGCCAAGGCCACGCCCGAGGACACGCTCATCGAGATCACGGTCGCCAACCGCGGACCCGAGGCGGCCACCCTCGACCTGCTGCCGACGGCCTGGTTCCGCAACACATGGTCGTGGCGGCCGAACCGCAAGCGCCCGGTCGCGGCTGCCTCGGCCCGTAAGGACGGCAGTCCCGTCGTCACGCTCGACGAGGCCTATCTCGGCCGCCGGTATCTCCACGTCGAGCCGGGCGCCGAGCTCCTCTTCACGGAGAACGAAACCAACTCCGAGCGCCTCTTCGGCACCCCGAGCCCGTCGCCCTACGTCAAGGACGCGTTCCACGAGTACGTGGTCCGCGGGAACGCCGCCGCCGTCAACCCGGCGCGCGAGGGGACGAAGGCCGCGGCGCGTCACCGCCTGACCGTTCCCGCGGCGGGCAGCGCGCGCGTGCGCCTGCGGCTGACCGACGCCCCGTGGGACACGGGCGATCCGCTCGGCGAGGACTTCGACCGGATCCTCGCCCTGCGCCGGAGCGAGGCCGACGCGTTCTACGCGGCCACGATTCCCGAGAAACTCTCCTCGGACGAGAAGAACGTCATGCGCCAGGCGTTCGCCGGGATGCTCTGGTCCAAGCAGTTCTACAAGTACGACGTCCGGCGCTGGCTCGACGGCGATCCGCTCCAGCCTCCTCCCCCCAAAGAACGCCTCAAGGGCCGAAATAGCGACTGGCGCCACGTCTTCAACGCCGACGTCCTCTCGATGCCCGACACCTGGGAGTTTCCGTGGTTCGCCGCGTGGGACCTCGCGTTCCACTGCGTCGTGCTGTCGCTCGTCGACGCGCAGTTCGCCAAGGACCAGCTCGTCCTGATCCTGCGCGAGTGGTACATGCACCCGAACGGACAGATCCCTGCCTACGAGTGGAACTTCGGCGACGTGAACCCGCCCGTCCACGCGTGGGCCGCGCTGCGCGTCTTTCAGATCGAGCGGGCCAGGACGGGAAAGGGCGACCGGGCGTTCCTGGAGCGCGTCTTCCACAAGTTGCTCCTGAACTTCGACTGGTGGGTCAACCGCAAGGATGCGCTGGGCAACAACATCTTCCAGGGAGGGTTCCTCGGCCTCGACAACATCGGGATCTTCGACCGCAACATGAAGCTTCCGGAAGGCTGGGTCTTGAGCCAGGCCGACGGCACCAGCTGGATGGCCACGTACTGCCTGAACCTGCTCGGCATGGCGCTCGAGCTCGCCAGCGAGGACCCGGTCTACGAAGACGTCGCCAGCAAGTTCTGGGAGCACTTCGTTTACATCGCCCACGCCATACAGCGCCCGGACGACCCGGAGCTCGGCCTCTGGGACGAGCGGGACGGGTTCTTCTACGACGAGATCCACCACCCCGACGGCCGCCAGGTCCCGATCCGGGTCCGCTCGGTGGTGGGGCTGCTGCCCCTGACCGCGGTCGTCACCGGCGATTCGGCGCTCATCAATCGTTTCCCCGCGTTCAAGCGCCGGATGGATTGGTTCTTCGACTACCGGCAGGATCTGACGGCGTCCTGCGCCTCGATGACGCTGCACGGCCAGCACGAACGTCTGCTCATGTCCGTCGTCAAGCCGGAGCAGCTAGCGCGCGTCCTCAAGTACATGCTCGACGAGTCGGAGTTCCTCTCGCCGTACGGCATCCGGTCGGTCTCCCGGTACCACCACGACCACCCCTTCCGGGCCCAGGCGCGCGGCCAGGATTTCAGCCTCGACTACGAGCCCGGGGAATCCCGCACGGCGCTCTTCGGCGGCAACTCGAACTGGCGCGGCCCGATCTGGTTCCCGATCAACTACCTGATCCTCGAGTCGCTCAAGCGCTTTCACCTGTACTTCGGCGACACCTTCAAGGTCGAGTGCCCCACAGGCTCCGGGAAGATGATGACGCTGCACGAGGTGTCCCACGAGCTCGCGCGGCGGCTGTCGCGCATCTTCCTGCCCGACGCCGCCGGTCGCCGCCCCGTCTTCGGCGGCTACGAGACGCTCCAGACCGACCCGCACTGGAAGGGGCTCCTGCTCTTCCACGAGTATTTCCACGGCGACACCGGCGCGGGCCTCGGCGCGAGCCACCAGACCGGCTGGACGGGGCTCGTCGCGAAGCTCCTGGACGAGCTCGGCTAGGCTGCCCCGAACGGGTGCAGCGCCAGCGACGCGTGACGGACCACCCCGCTGAAGATCTGCAGCGGCAGGTGCAGCCGCAGCCCCCATGCCTTCTCGTCGTGCCCGGCCAGCGGGAACGCAAAGTGAATGAGGTCCTTGCCGTACTCCCAGCCCCGTGAGACGAGGGCCATCGCCATCGAGACCGTGACCTCGTAATTGTCGCCGGGCCAGCCGCTGTCGAGATAGAACCGCACGTCCCGCTTCGGCTCGGAGAGCACGCGATCGAGCAGGTCGTCGCGATAGCCGAACGTGCTCGAGAGGCATCCGACGCGCGCGAAGACATCGGGCCATTCCCAGGCCATGAAAAACGACACGACCCCTCCGAGCGAGGACCCGAGAAGGGCCGTGTCGAAGGGCCCGGGCAGTGTCCGAAAGTCCTGGTCGATGCGCGGCTTGACCTCGCCCACCAGCGACTGCCCGTACGCCTCGTACCCCGGCTTCGTGTATTCGGCGAACCGGTCCTTGGAATAGACGCCCACGACGATGAAGTCGTCCACGACGCTCATGGTGTCGAGCACACCGACCGTCTCGTCGACATGCCAGTCGTTGCCGAGGAACGCCTCGTCCGGGAAGAAGAGGTTCTGGCCGTCCTGCATGTAGAGCACGGGATAGCGCTTGAGCGTGTTTTCGCCGTAGCCCGGCGGCAGGTACACGCGGATGCAGTGCGGGCGGCCGAGGCGCGTCGAGTCGAACTCGACCGGCGGCGCAAACCGGCCGCCTCCGCCCGACCGGAAGTGCGGATAGACGGGCCGCGAGTCGGGCTCCGTCATGAGGACGAGGCGGTTGGCGCCGGGAGGCCAGAGCACCGCGTGGCCGACGCGCAGGAACGGCTTGAAGTAGAGGAATGGTTTCTCCGACTCGACCGTGAAAGTGAGGGCGTGGCCGGCGTCGGGCGGGGCGTCGGGCTCGATG
>DATMNJ010000073.1:0-9551 GCA_035569175.1 Thermoanaerobaculia bacterium
TGGCCAAACGCCATTTCGCGCATCAGGAAGTAGCGCAGCGCGTCGGGGCCGAAATCGGTGACGAGCTCGTCGGGCCGGACCACGTTGCCCACGGACTTCGAGACCTTCTTCGCGTCGCGCAGCCACCAGCCGTGCGCCCACACCGTCGTCGGAAGGGGCAACCCGGCCGAGAGCAGGAACGCCGGCCAGTACACGGCGTGAAAACGCAGGATGTCCTTGCCGATGAAGTGGACGCGCTCGGCGCCCGGGTGGTCCCAGAACTCGAGGTACCGCGCCTCGTCCTCCCCGCCGAAACCGAGGGCCGTGATGTAGTTGGCGAGGGCGTCGAGCCAGACGTAGACGACGTGGCCGGGGTGCCCCGGAAACGGAATGCCCCATCGCACCTTCGACCGCGAGACCGAGAGGTCGTTGAGCCCTCCCCGCACGAACGAGACCACTTCCGCCAGCCGGCTGTCCGGCCGCACGAAGCCGGGGTGGCTCTCGTAGTGCGCGAGCAGCGGCGCCGCGTACTTCGAGAGCCGGAAGAAGACGTTCTCCTCGGACTGCCAGGCGGCGGGGGTCCCGTGAACCGGGCACCGCTTCTCGGCGTCGAGCTCCTTCTCCGTGTAGAAGGCCTCGCAGCTCGAGCAGTACCAGCCCTCGTGCTTGGCCGTGTAGAGGTCACCGGCGGCGGCGATCCGGGCGATGAGTGCCTCCACGCCGCGGCGGTGGCGCGGCTCGGTGGTCCGGATGAAGTCGTCGTTCTGGATCTCGAACGTCTCGTAGAGCTGGCGGTACCGCTCGACGACCCGGTCCGCGAGGGCGAGCGGCGTGATGCCCTGCGCCGACGCGGCTTTCTCGATGTTCTGGCCGTGCTCGTCGGTGCCGGTCAGAAAGCGCGTCGTCTCGCCGGAGAGCCGGCGGAACCGGGTGACCACGTCCGTCACCACCGTCGTGTAGATGTGCCCGATGTGGGGCAGGTCGTTGACGTAGTAGATCGGCGTCGTCGCGTAAAACGTCTTCATCGGGAGGGCGAAAGATACCTCAGAAGAGGTCGAGCTCGATGCGAGCCGCCGCACGGGTGCGCTCGAAATCCCGGCCGCGCGTCGGCGGCGGCGCTCACAACAGCCCGGCCTCCCGGAACGACACGCAGCCCTCCCGCCCGACCACGATGTGGTCGAGCAGGCGCACGCCGACGGACTCGGCGGCGGCGGCGAGCCGGCGCGTGAATTCGCGGTCCTCGCGCGAAGGCGTCGGGTCGCCGGACGGATGGTTGTGGTACAGGATCACGGCCGCGGCCTTGCCGACGAGGGCACGCCGCAGGATCTCGCGCGGCTCGACGACCGCGCGGTCGAGCGTCCCACGATAGATGTCCGGATCGTTCTTCAGCAGCCGGTTGCGGGCGTTCAGGAACAAGGCGCCCGTCCTCTCCTGCGAGTCGTCCGCCTGCGCCTGGCGCAGGAACTCCTTGACCAGGCGCGGCTCGTTCAGGAGGTCGCGGCCCGAGAGGATCTGCGCCGGCAGTCGCCGGGCGATCTCGAGCGCGGCCGCGATCGCAGAGGCCCGGGTGGGGCCGACGCCCCGCTCGCTCGCGAGCTCCGATACCGTGACGCCGGCAAGCCCGATGAGGCCGCCGCGCGTGGCCAGAAGACCGCGCGCGAGATCCAGGGCGCTCTGCCCGGGGATCCCCGTCCGGAGCAGGAGCGCCAGCAGCTCCTCGTTGGTCAGAGATCCGGGGCCGAGGCGGAGCAATCGCTCGCGGGGCCGCTCCTCTGCAGGCAGGTCACGGAGACGGAAGGCACGCCGCGCAAAGGGTTCGGTCATGGTTGGCCGCCGTCGAGAACCGACCGCGACCCGGAGAGGACCAAAGGATGGTAGCCGATTTTCGACGCCGAGGGTCCGGATCTTTTCAGTCTCCGTCCGGTCCCTCCGCCGCGACGCCCTCCGGCACGAGCACGATCTTGCCGTGCTGGCGCCCTTCTTCCATGTACGCGTAAGCCGCGGCCGCCTCCGGAAGCGGAAACACGCGGTCGATCCGGGGCCGGAGCTTGCGCGCGGCCACCGCGGCGTAGAGGGCGCGAAACTCTGCCTCGTTCGCCATCGTCGAGCCGAGGATCGAGAGTTGCTTCCAGAAGATCAGGCGAATCTCTTCGCTGGGATTCGGACCCGACGTCGCGCCGCAGGTGACGATGCGCCCGCCCTTGGCCGCCGCCTTGAGGGAGGTCATCCAGGTCGCGGCGCCGACCATGTCCACGACGACGTCCACGCCCCGCTTGCCGGTGTGCTGCCGCACCGCCTGCGCCACGTCCTCCTTGCGGTAATCGATGACGAGCTCGGCGCCGCCGTCCCGGGCGTGGCGGGCCTTCTCGGCGTCGGACGTCGTCGCCAGAACGCGAGCGCCGCACAGGGCCGCGATCTCCAGGACCGCCCCGGCGACCCCGCCCCCGACGCCGTGGATGAGCACCGTTTCACCCGCCCGCACGGCCCCGCGCCCGACCACCATTCGCCACGCCGTCTGGTACGCCAGGGGGAAGGCCGCGGCCTCCGCGAAGGAGAGCCCGGGAGGAATCGGGAAGACGTTGCGCCGCGGGACGACGACCCGCTCGGCAAACGTCCCCGGGACGTGCTCCCCGAGAATCCGATAGGTGACGCAGAGGCTCTGCTCGCCGGCGAGGCAGAACTCGCACTGGGTGCAGGAGAGCCCCGGCTGAAGGAGCACCGGGTCTCCGGGAGCCACGCCGGTCACGCCCTCCCCCACCGCGTCCACGACGCCGGCGCCGTCGGCGCCCGGAATCTGCGGCAGGGGGACGCCGGGGATCCCGTTGCGGGCGAAGACGTCGAGGCGATTCAACGCCGCCGCACGAATCGAGACTCTGACCTCGCCTGTGCCCGGAATCGGATCGGGGCGCTCGCCGTACTGGAGCACCTCGTTGCCGCCGTGCCGGGTGAAGAAGATGGCTTTCATGGTCTCGAGGCCGCGGATTCGAGCCGAGAAATTATCACTTCAGGTACCCGAGGCTCCTCAGCTTCTCCAGGTACTCCCGATCGCTCTCCGGCGCGGAAGCGGCGACGGGCACGACCCGCGGGCCATACGTCGCCACGGTCGCGGTCTCGAGCGAGCCCGGAGCAAAGAGCGCGGCGACCGGCCCGCCCCCGAGGTCCCGCGCCGCCGGCACGCCGGCCCTCGCGAGGATGGACGGCGCCGCATCCTCCGGGCGAATGCGGATGATCGGGGCCGCCGCGCCCGCATCGAAGACGATCATGCGGCCGAGCGCCCCCGCGGTGCGCGTGTGGCTGTCCGCGGCCAGGACCACGAGCGCACACTCACCCTGCGCCGCGCGGGCGATCCACTGCGCCAGGAGCGTCTCGATCGTCGCCACGGCGCCGGCCCGCGCGGCCGCGTCGTCGCGGGCGATGTCGCAACCCGGAAGGTACACCGTCGCAAGCCCGTAGCCGGTGCGCAGAGCGTCGTCGAAGATGGCGATCGCGACACGGTCCGCGTCCGCGCCGTTGCGAGAGCGACCGAGGACCGCGCGGTTCTCGACGACCGTCGCGCCGGGCCATGGTGCGGCCGCCCACCAGCCCACCGAAAGGCTCGGGATCCCGGCCGAGGCCGACACCTCCCAGAAATCCAGGCGCCGGCGGTCGGCGCCCGAGACCGGCGCGTTGGCGACGAGGCCGAGCGCCGGTCCCACGCGGCGCAGGGCCCACGACGTGCCGAAGGGCGGCCTCAGGGCGACGGGTGAACCGAGGGGGCGAACGCGGGCCAGGGCACGCACGCCGTGGCGGGCCGCGGCCTCGCCGGTCGCGAGGTCGGTCCACACTTGCGGCGGCGACAGCGTCTCGGCCGGCCACCAGCCGGTGGCGCCGGCCGCGAGCAGACGGGCCGCCTCCGGAGGTCGGCCCGGCCCGTCGAGGTCGAGGCCGTCCACGGCCAGGACGACGATCGGTCTCTTGCGCGGGGAGACGTGGGGCGCCTGCGCCGCCGGGGCCTCCCGACGCGACGCGAGGAGCAGGAGCGCCGTCACCAGGCCCGCGGCCGCGGCCGCCGCGAACACCCGCCGCGCCGCGCCGCGCGGCAGGGAGCCCGAGCGCGCGAAGGCGCGCGCGAGAAAGCCGAGGCGGACGGCAGCCGCCAGAACGAGCGCCGCAACGGTCACTGGAACGCCCCACAGGAGCGAGTGCGGCGAGAACTCCCGCGCGAGGCCGTAGGTCCCGGCGATCCAGAGCGCGAAAACGCCCGCCGCCGCCGCCAGGCCGGCCGCCGTCGCGGCGAGGCCGGGCCGGCTCGATCGGTCGGCCAGCCACCCGAGCCCCAGGGCCAGCAGGCCGGCGGGCGCAAGGTCGGCGACGAACACCGATACGAAGAGCGCCGCGACTGCCGACAGCGAGGCGCCGAACCCGGGCTCCGATGCCTCGACGCTTCCGACCGCGGCCAGCGCGGCGGCGAGGGCGCCGATGAGGACGGCCGGCAGGAACGCGCCCCCGCGGCCCTCGAAGACGGACCGGAAGAGCATTCGCTCGACACCCGCGTCGAGGTAGCCGAGCTCCCTGAGGCGGGTCCGCGCCTCCTCGAGCGTCGGGCGCGGCGGCGTCACGACCGACGGTCCCGGACGACTCGGGAGAGGTCGGCGAGAACCACGCCGCGCCTCCCGAAGCCACCCAGGGCCTCGACCGCGGCTTCGAGCAGCTCGTCCACGAGCCGGTGCGCCGACGGCGCTCCGAGAACCGTCGCGAAGTTGGCGCGGTGGCCGTCGCGCCCGGCGTCCTTGCCCATCGCCGCGGGGTCGCCCTCGAGGTCGAGCAGGTCGTCGGTGATCTGGAAGGCGAGGCCGAGGTTGCGGGCGTAGAGCGTGAGCGCGGTCAGAACGGCCTCCCCGACTCCGCCCCCGATCGCGCCGCAGCGGACGGCGGCGACGAACAGCGCCCCCGTCTTCTGCGCGTGGATCGCCTCCAGATCGTCCAGCCGCACCGTGGCCGGATCGGCGGCGAGATCCGCGGCCTGGCCGGCACAGCAGCCCGAGGCGCCCACGGCCGCCGCGAGCTCTTCGACCACGCGCCCCCGCGCCGCGGCCGTCATTCCGGGGGCCCCGGCGGCCACCTCGAAGGCGCGGGCGAGCAGCGCGACGGCCGCGAGCTCCGCGGTGGCGACCCCATGGACCAGGTGGAGTGCGGGGCGCCCGCGACGACGGCGGGCGTTGTCCATGGAAGGCAGGTCGTCGAGGACGAGGGAGGCCGCGTGGACGTACTCGACGGCCACGGCGACGGCCATCGCCGCCTCGGGGGACGTCTTGACGATTTCAGCCGCGGCCAGCGCCGCCAGGGGCCGCAGCCGCTTGCCGGGAGAGAGCGCCGCGTCCGTGATGGCGCGCGCGAGGCCTCCCGCCTGGGGGGCGGGAGGCGGCAACTTCAGGGAGAGCGCCTGTTCGACCGCGGGGAGGTTCGCTGCCGCGAAGCGGTCGAACGGGCCTCCCCCCGCGGCGGGACCTTTCAGGACTCTCGCCTAGCCGCGAAAGCTCGCCAGCGCCTCCGACTCGGATTCGTATACGTCGAAGACGGTGATGAGCTGCGTCACGGTGAGCACGTCGTTGATCTTGGGCGGAAGGTGGAGGAGCTTCAACTTCCCGCCCTTGTTCGTCACCGACGTGTAGCAGCCGACGAGCTCGCCGATGCCGGACGAGTCGATCGTCGTGACCTCTTTCATGTCGACCAGGATGTGCTTCTTGCCCGAATCGACCAACTTGTTGATGGTCTCGCGCAGCTGCACGTCGCCGGACCCGATCGTGATCTTGCCCTTGAGCTCGACGACCTGCACGCCGCCGGCATCACGCACGTTGGTTTTCATGCTGGTTTCCCCTCCTTCTCGTTGACCGCGCCCAAATTCTTCTTCAAGACGATTTCCATGCCTCCGCTGGCGTGACGCTGGAAACGCACGTCATCCATGAAGGTCCGCATGTAGAAAATTCCCCGACCCGACGTCTTCAACCGGTTCTCCGGCGCCAGCGGGTCTGCCACCTCTTCGGGATCGAACCCCGGGCCCTCGTCGCGGATCGAGATCGCGAGCGTGTCGCCGACGATGTCCATCTCGAGGTGCACGTGCTTGGTCTGGTCCTGCTGGTTGCCGTGCTTGATCGCGTTGGCGAGGCCCTCGCGCAGGGCCATCAGGATCCAGTGCCGCAGCTCCTCCGGGACGTCGCGCCCCTCCAGCAGCTTCGAGCACAGGTGCTGGACCATTTCGATGTTCTCGAAACGGCTGGAGAGAGACATCCGGATCGGGCCGGCTTTGCTGGTCGGTCGCAATGCGCTCATTCACGGACTTCTGGAGCCCGGCGGATCTTAGTCCAAAGGCCCGCCGGAAGGAAGGCGCGATTGCGCCATGTTACCCTCGGTCATGGCTCGAAAACACCTCGCCGGCGCTGCCCTTTTCGCCCTTGGAGCGGGCCTGCTCCAGGCCGCGACCGATCTTCTCCCTCAGCGCATTTCCGAGGTTTCGCGCCAGGTCGAGGAGGTCCGGGGCCGTCGGTTCGAGCGGCCGGTCCCGGCCACGGAGATCGACCCGGCCGAGGCGCGCCGGATCCTGCGCTCGAAGATCCTCGAGGGGTTGCCGGCCTCGGCCGAGGAGTACCTCCACTCCCTCGCGATCCTCGGCCTGATCGAGGACGGCCCGGGCTCGCTCGACCGGCTGGTCGACTTCTACGCGTCGCAGGTGGTGGCGTTCTACGACCCCGAGCCGCGCCGCTTCTTCGTCGTCAAGGGCGCCGAGGGCCTCGTCGCGGCGTCGGCGGACATGGCGGGCGTCGCCCAGAATCTCATCTACTCGCACGAGCTCATGCACGCCCTCCAGGACGAGTCGATGCGCCTCGACAGCCGCACGCGCGCTCTCAAGGACAACAGCGACCGCGGCTTCGCCCTCCAGTGCCTGCTCGAAGGAGAGGCGACCTTCGTCATGATCCGTGTCGCCCTGAAGGACATTCCGGGCGCCGACGCTCAGGCCGAGGAGGAGCTCGGACCCCTGCTGACGTCCGGCGGCCTCGAGCGCGCGAACGTGCCGAAGGACATCCCGGCCTACTTCGTGGACCAGCTCTTTTTCCCGTACTCCGAGGGCACCGAGTTTGTCCGCGCCGCGATCAAGAAGGGCGGCTGGCCCGAAGTGGATCGCCTCTGGAGGGATCCTCCCGATTCGAGCTCCGAGATCCTCCACGGCGCTCCCTACCCTCCGCCGGTCGAGGGCCTCCTGCCCGCCAACGCCGCCGCGCTCTTTCCGGGCCAGCGGCTGGTCTACATGGACACGCTCGGCGAGTGGACGATGCGATTTCTCCTCGGGCGAGCCCTTCCCGACGACGAGGCGGCGAAAGCGGCCACCGGGTGGCGCGGCGACCGCATCGCCTTCGTGTCGTCCGGCGGCCGGATGGGCTACCTCTGGCGCATCCGTTTCGAGGACGGCCTTTCCGCGGCCCGGTTCGAGGCGGCGCTCCGCAAGGCCCGCGCCACGCGGCCCCTCCCGTCGCCCGAGACGATCCAGAGAAACGGAAGGGACATCGTCCTGGCGACCGGACTCGCGAAGGTGCCGGAGCTGCCCTAGGGCCGCGGTCAGGTCGCCTCGATCGACGGCGCCATCTCCACCCGGTTCTTGCCGGCCCGCTTGGCGCGGTAGAGGGCCTGGTCCGCCGAGGCGACGAGGGCCTCCGGAGACGAGGCGTGGCCCGGCGACGTCGTGGCGACACCGAGGCTGATCGTCACGACTCCGCTCGGCGCGCCCGGGTGTTTGGTCGCCAGCGCCTCCACGCGGCTGCGCAGCATGTCCGCCACGGCGTGGGCGCCGCGCGCCGGCGTCGACGGGAGGATCGCCGCAAACTCCTCGCCTCCGTACCGCGAAACGAGGTCGCCGGGCCGGGTCAGCGCCTCCCGGATCTCGGAGGCGACTCGGCGCAGGCACTGGTCGCCGACCTGGTGGCCGAACGCATCGTTGAAGGCCTTGAAGTAGTCGATGTCGATCATCACGAGCGAGAGCGACAGCTCGTCGCGCGTCGCGCGGCGCCACTCCCGCGCGAGCGTCTCCTCGAACCGCCGCCGGTTGGCGATGCCCGTCAGCGCATCGACCTCCGAGAGCTGCAGGAGCTTGCTGTTGGCCTCTTCGAGCTGGAGCGTACGTTCCGCCACGATGTGCTCGAGCTCGCGCTCGCGCGCCCGGGCCCGGGCGGCCCGCACCCGCGCGGCGCCGAAACCGGCCAGCAGCAGTCCCACGGCGCACAGTCCGTAGAACCAGCGCGTCTGGCGGAAGTGCGGCCGCAGCCAGAAGCGCACGGTGGCGTCTCTCTCGCTCCACACGCCGTCGTTGTTGGCCGCCCTGACCCGGAAGGTGTACCGGCCGGGAGGGATGTTCGTGTAGAACGCGACGCGGCGCGATCCCGCGTCCACCCACTCCCGGTCGAACCCGTCGAGCATGTAGCGAAAACGGACGCGGTCCGGATCGACGAACGACAGCCCGGCATAGTGGAACTCGAGATCTCCGCGGCCGGGCGCGAGCTCGGCCTCCTCGGCGAGGGGCATCGGGCCCCGGTCGACGAGAACCTCCTCGACCACGACGGGGGGCGCCAGCGTGTTCGTGCGGATCCGGTCCGGGTCGATCACGACGGCGCCCTCGATCGTCGGAAACCAAAGCTTTCCGTCGCGCGTCTTCCAGCCCGCCGGCTGGGTGAATCCCGAACACTCGGCCGAACGCATGCCGTCGGCGCGCCCGAAGGACTGCGACACGACCGCGTCGCGCTTTCCCTCGGCGAGATCCTCGAGATCCCCCCGCCGCACGCGAAAGATCCCGCGGCTGCAACTCATCCAGAGGTTGCCGCGGCCGTCTTCGAGGATCGCGTACTGCACGTCGTCGAAGAGGCCCTGCTTGCGCGTGAACCGCGTGAACTTTCCATCCTTCAGGCGATTGAGGCCGCCACCGTCGGTGCCGATCCACAGGCAGCCGTCCGCGTCTTCGTAGAGCGCGAGGACCGTGTCGTCCGAGAGGCCGTTTTTCGGCGTGAACACGGTGAACTTGCCGTGCGAAAAGCGGTCGAGCCCGCCGCCCTCGGTGCCGAGCCAGAGGTTGCCGTCGCGGTCCTCCAGGATCGCGAGCACCGTCGCCCCGGAGAGGCCGTCGCGGGTGCCGTAGACCGTGAACTTGCCGCCGCGCTCACTCACGAGGCCGCCCGAGTCGGTGCCGATCCACAGGGTTCCGGCGCGGTCCCGGTACAGGCACCGCACGATCTCGCTCGGCAGCCCGTCGCGGGCGTGAAAGGCGCGGAAGCGCCCGCCCTCGAGGACGTCGAGGCCGTCGCCCCACGTGCCGACCCAGAGCCGCCCCGCGCCATCCTCATAGACCGACCGCACGAAGTCGCCGGAGAGCCCCTCCTTCGGGCCGAACGTCGCGAAGACGCCGCCGCGGTAGCGCGACAGCCCGCCACCCCGCGTCCCGAGCCAGATGGAGCCGTCGCGGTCTTCGTAGATCGTGCGGACGCGGTCGTTGACGAGACCTTCCTTGTGCGTGAACGCCGTGAACTTGCCGTCCTTCAGGCGATTGAGGCCGC
>DATMNJ010000074.1:0-2998 GCA_035569175.1 Thermoanaerobaculia bacterium
CCGTTCCGGCCCGGGGAATCAACGCCCGGGAAGGCGACTGGGTCACGCTCGTCGGTCCGGCCGACGACATGCTGGCCCTGGGACAGGTCAACCCGATCGGGGACCGAGGGGTGGCCATGATCAAGCCCCGGATCGTGCTGGGTTGAGGGTCCCTCCTGCCTGTGGTAGGCTTCGCGGCTTATAAAAAGAGTGAGCATATTGAGCGTGGAGGCAAGGTGAACGTCACCGAATACGAGTCCGGAAAGACGGAAATCGTCCATCAGTACCGGACGCACGACACCGATACGGGATCCCCGGAGGTCCAGGTCGCGCTGCTGACCAACCGCATCGCCTACCTGACCGAGCACTTCAAGTCGAACGCGAAGGACCACCATTCTCGCCGCGGCCTGCTGCAGATGGTCGGACGCCGTCGCCGGCTCCTCGAGTACCTCCGGAGCGAAGACGCCGATCGCTATCACAAGCTGATCGAGCGCCTCGGTCTCCGCAAGTAGTCCGTCCGGCGCCGGACGTTCCTGCCGCGGCCCCGCCGCGGGCATTCGCCGACCTTCCCGCGCGGACGGTCGTCCTCCGACGCCACTCACAAGAAGGGTACAGACCATGATCGACCAAATCAGCGTTCCCATCGGCTCGAAGTCCATGGACATCCAGATTGGCAAGCTCGCCAAGCAGGCCGACGGCGCCGCCGTCGTGCGCTTCGGCGACACGGTCGTTCTCGCCACCGCCGTCTTCGCCAAGGAGCCGAAGGAGAACGCCGAGTTCTTCCCGCTCACGGTGGACTACCGCGAGCCGACCTACGCCGCGGGCCAGATCCCGGGCGGATGGTTCAAGCGCGAGGGACGGCCGACGGAGAAGGAGACCCTGACCTCGCGCCTCATCGACCGCCCCGTCCGGCCGCTCTTCCCCAAGGGCTTCAGCCACGAGACGCAGATCGTCGCCTTCGTCCTTTCGTCCGACGGCCAGAACGATGCCGACATCCTCGCGATCAACGGCGCGTCGGTCGCCCTGACCTGCTCCGTCGCCCCGTTTTACTCGCCGATCGGCGCGGTCCGGGTCGGCCGCCTCGACGGACGGTTCGTCCTGAACCCGACCAATGCGGAGCGCGACAAGTCCGACATGGACCTGATCGTCTGCGGCACGAACGACGCCGTGTGCATGGTCGAGGGCAGCGCCCGCGAGGTCTCGGAGCGCGACATGATCGACGCGATCCTGTTCGGCCACGAGGCCGTACGCCTGATCGTCGGCGCCCAGCTCGAGCTCCAGCGCCGCGGAGGGTTCCAGAAACCGCACTGGCAGGCGCCCGAGGCGTACCCTGCGAGCCTGTTCGCCGAAGTCCGCCAAGCGTGGCAGGCCCCCATGCACGCCGCCATGACGATGCCGAACAAGATCGCCTCCTACGCCGAGATCAAGGCCGTCAAGAAGGCCGTGGTGTCGATGGTTCCGGAGGCCGAGTCGGAGCGGCGCAAGCAGACCGCGAAGGCCGCGGACGACCTGGTGAAGGTCCTCACCCGCGAGACCATCCTCGGCGGAAAGCGCCTGGACGGGCGCGCCTTCGACGAGATCCGTCCGATCACCTGCGAGGTCGGTTTCCTGCCGCGCACGCACGGCTCCGCGCTCTTCACGCGCGGCGAGACCCAGGCCCTCGTGACGGCCACTCTCGGGACGTCCGACGACGCCCAGATCATCGAAGAGTACGAGGGCGAGAGCGAGCACACGTTCCTGCTCCACTACAACTTCCCACCCTTCTCGGTGGGCGAGACGAAGTTCATGCGGGGTCCCTCGCGCCGCGACATCGGCCACGGCAACCTCGCGCGCCGTTCGCTGGCGCCGATGCTCCCGTCCGAGGACGCCTTTCCGTACACGGTGCGCGTCGTCTCGGACATCCTCGAGTCCAACGGGTCCTCCTCGATGGCCACGGTCTGCGGCGGTACCCTCGCCCTCATGGACGCCGGAGTGCCGATCAAGGCGCCCGTCGCGGGTGTCGCGATGGGCCTGGTCTCCGACGGGGACCGCTTCGCCGTCCTGACCGACATCGCCGGCCAGGAGGACCACTACGGCGACATGGACTTCAAGGTCGCCGGCTCGAAGGCGGGCATCACGGCCCTCCAGATGGACATCAAAATCAAGGGCCTGCGCCGCGACATCCTCGAGAAGGCTCTCGAGCAGGCGCGCGTCGGGCGCCTGCACATCCTCGAGAAGATGACCTCCGCGCTCGAGGTCCCGCGCCCGAACATCTCCCGGTATGCGCCGCGCATCTTCACGATCCAGATCCCGAAGGACCGCATCCGCGACGTCATCGGGTCGGGCGGCAAGACGATCCGCTCGATCATCGAGTCCACCGGCTGCAAGATCGACGTCGAGGATTCGGGCAAGGTCTCCATCGCGTCCTCCGACGAGGCGGCGGCGATGAAGGCCATCGAGATCATCGAGGCCCTCACCCAGGAGCCGGAAATCGGCAAGGTCTACAAGGGCAAGGTACGGCGGGTCGAGGCCTACGGCGCCTTCGTCGAGATCATGCCCGGCCAGGACGGCCTCGTCCACATCTCGGAGCTCGCGCCGTACCGGGTGCGCCAGACGACCGACGTCGTCAAGGAAGGCGACGAGGTGACGGTCAAGATCATCGCCGTCGACCCGATGGGCAAGATCAAGCTCTCGCGCAAGCAGGCGATGTCCAAGGAAGAGCTCGACGCCGAGATGGCGCTGGCCCCCGTGGGCGCACCCGGCGAGGACGAAGGCCGCGGCGAGTTTCCGCGCGGCGGCGGCCAGGGCGAGCATCGCGGGCACTTCAACCGCGATCACCGGGGCCCGAAGCGGTCGTAAACGGCGGCGCCGCCACCGGCGGGGTCGAGAGCGCGGCGGGAATGCCGCGCTCTTTCTATTTCAGGCCGACCTCGATCCGGACCCACCAGCTCGGCTGCGGCGGAGACGGGTACTTCGCGTCGCGGAACTCGGGCTCCGCGCAGCGGCCGACGGGCGTGTCGGGAGCGAAGAGAACCTCCTC
>DATMNJ010000075.1:0-2563 GCA_035569175.1 Thermoanaerobaculia bacterium
CCGGCTCGATCGCGAGCGCGCGCCGCCAGGCGTAGAGAGCCGCCGGGCGCCCCTCGGCCGACAGCCGCAGAGCCATCCGGTACGCGAGGGGCAGGGATTGCGGGTTGTGGCGCAGGCCCGACCGGAACGCCTCCTCGGCGCCCGCGAGGTTGCCCTGCTCCTCGCGCGCCACGCCGAGCCCGTAGAAACCGTTTTCGTACGTCGGCACGAGTCGCAGCGACTCCGCGTACGATTTCTCCGACGCCCCGAGGCGTCCGAGCGTGCGCTCGATGCGCCCCTTGCCCGCCCAGGCGTCCCAGTAGCCCGGATAGATCTCGATGGCGCGGAGGTAGTGCTCGAGGGCGCGTCCGGTACGGCCGGTATCCGCGGACATGTACGCGAAGTCGTAATGCGCCTTCGCGCTCGCGGGCGAAACCCGCACCATGTCGGTGAAGAGGGCCTCGTCGCTGTCCCAGACCGGGTTTCGCGCCGCGGCCCGAACCGCGAAACCGAGGGCGACGGCGACGAGCAACGCCCGGCGCCAGCGCGGCACTGCCGGGAGCTCGTGCGCCCCGCCCGCGATCCAGGACGCGACGATCAGGCAGAACCCGGCCGACGGCAGGTACGCGAGCCGCTCCGCGAAGATCGTCCCCGTCGGAAACAGAAGGTTCGCCGTCGGCAGAGCCGCGAGGCACAGAAACAGAAAGCCGAGGGCCGCTGGCGACCGCGCGGGCAGGCGCACGAGCGCGGCCGCCACGAGCAGGACGAGCAGGATCGGCGCCGCCCAGAAAAGGAAGTCGTGCGCGCCGAGCGGCCGGATGGACCAGGCCGATTCGTCGGCAGACAGGCGCAGGGGCAAGAGCAACCGAACGAGATAGCGGAAGAACACGGCGCACGCGTTGGCCGCGCGGACGAGCGGCGGCAGGGGCGCGAGCGGATTCTCGACCTCGAAGGTCCCCGTCGCCGCCGCGCGGATCGCGCCGCCGAGGATCGCCGCCCGCAGCCGGAACACGACCAGGAGGATCGCGGCGGAACCGGCGTAAAACGGCAGGCCGCGGACGAAGGCCGCCCGGATCCGGGCGGCGAGCCGGCCCTCGGCGCTCCAGGCGAGGAGGAGAAAGAGAAGAGCCGGCGTCACCGAGGCGCTCTCCTTCGTGAGATTCGCCAGTCCGTAGAGCGCGAGCGCGAGCGCCAGCTTCGGCCCGGTTCGGTCGCGGCGTTCGGCTGCGTCGAGGGCCCAGAGCATCGCGCCGAGGGCGAGCGCCGCCGCCAGAGTCTCACCTCGCCCGACGACGCTCGTCACCGCCTCGACGTGGATCGGATGCACGGCGAACAGAAGCGCCGCCCCGAGGCTGACCGGCGGCGGCAGGCCGATGCGCAGGAAGAGCCGGGCGAGCAGGAGCGTCGCGAGGACGTGCAGGAACAGGTTGACGGCGTGGTACGGAAGGACCGCCGGTCCGTGGATCCACCATTGGACGGCGAAGGAGAGCAGGAGGACCGGCCGGTACGACGTCCCGGTCCCCTTGTGGCCGCCGAAGTACTGGGTCGTGAAGATCTCGTCCACGCGTGAGGGCGTCCGGATGCGGAGGTTGTCGCGCACGACCGCCTTGTCGTCGTAGACGAACGCGCCGGTCAGCCCGTTGGCGTAGGAGAGGAGGCACGCGCCCGCCAGGACGAGCGCCGCCGGGAGCCGGAGGCGTTCCGAGCTCACCGGATCTGGTAGAGCTCGTTGCGGATGCGGCAGCCCGTCGGCGTCATCGCCAGTCCGCCGTCGGCCGTCTCCTTGAGGGAGCGCGGCATGGCTTCCCCGATCTTGACCATCGCCTCGACCACCTCGTCCATCGGAATCACGCTCTCGACTCCCGCCAGCGCCGTCTGGGCCCCCGTCAGGGCGAGCATCGCCGTGAAACCATTGCGGACGACGCACGGTACCTCCACGAGGCCCGCGACCGGGTCGCAGGCGAGGCCGAGCGTGTTCTGCAGCGTCAGCGCCGCCGCGTGGACGGACATCTGCGCCGATCCGCCGAGCAGAAATGCCAGGGCGCCCGCCGCCATCGCCGCGCCGACGCCCTGCTCCGCCTGGCAGCCGCCCGCGGCCCCGGAGAGCTCGGCCTTGCCCGCGACGAGAGCGCCGAAACCTCCCGCGACCACGAGGCCGCGAGCGGTGAACGCGTCGTCGAAGCCGCGCTCCTCGGAGAGCGCCAGCAGCGTCCCGGGCACCATGCCCGCGGCGCCCGCCGTGGGCGCGGCGACGATGATACCCATCCGCGAATTCTCCTCGAGGACCGCGATCGAGTACGCGATGCACTTGGCCACGAGGCGGCCGCCCGCGATGTCGCCGCCCCGCGTGAAGTCCATGACCTTCTTCGCGTCGCCCCCGACGAGCCCGGAGAAAGACTTGCCTCCCGCCAGCCCCCGCCGCACGGAGTCCTTCATGATCGCCCAGCGCTCGAGGAAGGTCTGAAAGACGCGCTCGGCCGGGACCTCGCGCTCCGTCGCTTCCTCGGCGAGGAAGATCGCGTCGAGCGGCTGGCCGGTGTCCCGGGCGACGGCGAGCAGGTCCGCGAAACTGTTCAACTGGGAC
>DATMNJ010000076.1:0-2282 GCA_035569175.1 Thermoanaerobaculia bacterium
CGGAGCCGTCTCGGCGATCGCCGCGCGGATCTCGTCCGCGAGGACTCTTTTCAGGTCGGTGTCGCGCTCCATCGGGCCTCGGGCGAGGATAAGGGCCGTTCGGCGGCGATGCAACCGGAAGGCGCTGCTAATATTCGCGCCTCATGAAATACATCGCCGCCGCCGCCTTCGCCCTCGCCCTCGTTGCCCGCGCCGCCGAAAACCCCCCGGTTGCGACGGCGACTCCTGCGCCGTCCGCGCCGAGCCTGCTCGCTCCGGGCGAGGAGAAGCACCTCGCCAACGTCCGTCAGCTCACTTTTGGCGGCCAGAACGCCGAGGCGTACTGGTCCGCCGACGGCAACGAGCTCATCTTCCAGTCGGACGAGGGCAAGCTGCCGTGCGACCAGATCTTCACGATGAAGGCCGACGGATCCGACCGCCGGCGGGTCTCCAACGGCGAGGGCAAGACGACCTGCTCCTATTTCTTCCCCTCCGGCGACCGCGTTCTGTATGCCTCCACGTTCCGCGCCGGCGCCGATTGCCCGCCTCGGCCGGACCGATCCCACGGGTACGTCTGGGCTCTCGACGACTACGACATCTACTCGGCAAAACCGGACGGCACCGACATCCGCCCTCTCTTCGCCTCTCCAGCGTACGACGCCGAGGCCACGATCTCCCCGGACGGCAAGACGATCGTCTTCACGTCGGCGCGCGACGGCGACCTCGAGATTTACACGATGAGCGCGGACGGATCCAACGTGAAGCGGCTCACGCACACGCCGGGCTACGACGGGGGCCCGTTCTTCTCCGACGACGGCAAGAAGATCGTCTACCGCGCCGATCATCCGACGACGCCCGAGGACCTCGCCCGCTACCGCGAGAACCTGGCCCGCCACACGTACGCGCCCCGTGCGCTCGAGATCCGCGTCATGAACGCGGACGGCTCCAACGACCACGCCGTCACGTCCAACGGCGCCGCGAACTTTGCCCCCTACTTCCTCCCCGGCGGCAAGGAGATCATCTTTTCCTCGAACCTGGCCGACCCGAAGGGCCGGGACTTCGACCTCTTCACCATTCGCGAAGACGGGACCGGGCTGACCCGGATCACCTTCAGCCCCGAGTTCGACGGCTTCCCGATGTTCACGCGCGACGGAAAGCGGCTGGTCTTCGCCTCCAACCGCAACGGAAAGCAACCGCACGAGACCAACATCTTCGTCGCCGACTGGATCGGCGACTAGCAGGCTGGAAAACAGGCGCTAACCCGGTGCCTTCGATCCGCCCTCCGCGGCCTGGCTCTGGCCCTCCTCCGCGAATTCGAGGAGGGTGAGGGCCAGGGCCAGGATGACGGGCCCGAGGAAGAGCCCGATGAACCCGAAGGCCGCGAGTCCGCCGAGCCCGCCGAAGAAGACCGTGAGGGTCCCGATCTGGCTCTTCCCGGACACGAGCAGCGGCCGCAGAAAGTTGTCCGCCGAGCCCACGACCAGCGCGCTCCAGACGACCAGGAAGACGGTCTTCCACAGGACTCCCTGGGCGAAGAGATACAGGGCCGCCGGGACCCAGATGAGGGCTGTGCCGACCAGCGGGACGAACGAGGCGACCGCCGAAAGCACTCCGAAAACCACGGGCGATGGCAGACCCGTGACCCAGAACCCGATCCCCAGAAGAGCCCCCTGGACCAGCGCGGTGACGACCGTTCCGAAGACGACCGCTCGCGTCACGGCCTGGAGGTTGCGGTCGAGCCGCTCCTTGCGCTTCGGGTCGAGGGGAATCAGGTTGCGCACTCTGGCCACCAGGGTGTCCCCGTCCCGGAAATAGAAGAAGAGGATGAAGAGCATCAGCGCGAGGTTGCCGAGGATTCCGAGAGCTCCGAACAACACGTCGCCGCTGCGCGCCAGGAGAAACTGCACGGCTTTCTGAGAGCCCTCGACGAGCCAGGCCTGAAGCTGGGCAGCGTCGACCTGGAAGCGGTCCTTGAGCCATCCCATCGCGCCGCCGAGGACCGGGATCTTCAAGACGTCTCCGACGCCTTCGATCTGGTACTTCTGGGCCGCCGCCGACACGCGGCGGCCGAGCTCGACGCCCTGGCGTGCGAAGGCAAACATTCCGATCGCAGCCGGCACGGCGATTCCGAGAAGGACGCCAAGCGTCAGGAGAGCGGCGCCGAGGCCCTTCCTGCCGCCGACGCGCCGGCGCACCCATGCGTTGATCGGGAAAAGCATGAAGGCGAGGAGGAAGGCCCAATAGATCGGCGCCAGGAACGGCGCAAAGATCCGAAACAGCAGGTAGGCGAGCAGCGCCACCAC
>DATMNJ010000077.1:0-4020 GCA_035569175.1 Thermoanaerobaculia bacterium
CGCTGCGGCTATTCTAGTCCGGGCCCGCGGGTCTTCCGCGAACGGGCAAAACGGGGGTTACACGTGTTCGAAGGCCTCGGCGACCGCATCCAGGGCGTTTTCAAGGAGCTCCGCGGCGAGGGCCATCTCACCGACTTCCACATCGAAACGGCCCTCCGTGAGATCCGCCTCTCGCTGCTCGAGGCCGACGTGGCGCTGCCGGTCGTCCGGCAGTTCACGGCCCGGGTGCGCGAGCGGGCCGTCGGGGCGAAGGTTGCCCAGCAGCTCTCGCCTGCCCAGGAGGTCACGCGCATCGTTCGTGACGAGCTCAAGGCGCTACTCGGAGGCGAGAACGCCGAGCTGGCGCTCCAGGGAAAACCGGCGGTCATCGCGCTCGTCGGTCTTCAGGGCTCGGGCAAGACGACCTCCGCGGCCAAGCTCGCCCGACTGCTCAAGGCGCGGGGCCGGTATCCGCTGATCGTCGCCGCCGACCTGGCGCGCCCGGCCGCCGTCCAACAGCTGGTCACGCTCGGAAAGCAGATCGGCGTTCCGGTCTTCGAGCCGGGCGGACGCACGGACCCGGTCGAGGTCGCACGGGAGGGCCTGCGCGAGGCGAGGCAGACCGGCCGCGACACGCTGATCGTGGACACGGCGGGCCGCCTTCACCTCGACGAGGCGCTGATGGCCGAGATCCGCGCGATCGCGGCGGCCGTCGAGCCGCAGGAGATCCTCTTCGTGGCCGACGCCATGACGGGCCAGGACGCCGTGAAGTCGGCGGCGGGGTTCGCGGAGTCGTTGCCGCTGACCGGCATCGTCCTCACGAAAACCGACGGCGACGCCCGGGGCGGCGCGGCCCTGTCGGTCGTGACCACGACCGGCAAGCCGATCAAGTTCGTCGGCGTCGGGGAGAAGCCCGAGGATTTCGAGGCGTTTCATCCCGACCGGATGGCCTCGCGCATTCTCGGCCTGGGCGACGTCCTGACGCTCATCGAGAGAGTCGAGGCCACGGTGGACGCCGAGTCCGCCCGCAAGATGGCCGAAAAGACGATCTCGGGCGACTTCACGCTCGAGGACCTGCGCGAGCAGCTCGCCTCGATGAAGAAGATGGGGCCGCTGGAGGGCCTGCTCGACCTGCTGCCGAAGGGCGGCGCTCTGAAGGCCTTGAAAGGGCCCGAGAGCGTGGACGAGAAGGCGCTCACGCGGACCACGGCGATGATCGACTCCATGACCGTCGAGGAGCGGCAGTACCCCCAGATTCTGAACGGGAGCCGCAAGAAGCGCGTGGCCGCCGGCTCGGGGACGTCGGTCGCGGAGCTCAACCGTCTCCTCAAGCAGTACCAACAGATGCGGCGCCTGATGCGGACCGCCAAGAAGGGGGCTCGGGGATTGGATCTGTCGAAGATGGCCTTCCCGGCTCCCCGCAACCAATAGGAACAGGGGTTCCTGCCTCGGCCCGGCCGCCTTTCGTGTACAATGCCCCGCTTTTGCTGAAACCGAAGGGGTACTGAAATGGTCAAAATCCGACTGCGCCGCATGGGCGCCCGCAACCGTCCCTACTACCGCATCGTCGTCTCGGACTCGCGCCTGACGGCCCGATCCGAGGTCCTCGAGGAGCTCGGGTCCTACGATCCGGTGACCAACCCGCCGACCCTGTCGTTCGACCGGGAACGCGCGAAGCACTGGATCTCGAAGGGCGCCGGAGTTTCGCCCACGATCGCCTCGCTGCTCGCGCGGCCCGAGCCGGTTCCGGCTCCGGCCGCCTGAGTCGACGATGAAGCGACTGGTCGAGACGATCGTCCGCCGCCTCGCCGACGACCCCGCGGCTGCCCGCATCACCGAGGGATTCGAGGGCAAGACTCTCGTCTATGACATCGACGTGCCCGAGGCCGATCGCGGCCGCCTGATCGGGCGAGAGGGCCGCACGGTACGGGCGCTGCGCGCCTTCGTCGCCGCGGCCGCCGCGGCGCAGGGCAAACGAGTCGTGGTCCGCGTCCGCGACTGAATCCTTCGCGTCCCGCCCGTTTCCCCGGGCGCCCGGCGCCGAGTCCGACCCCGCAATGCCGCCGCTCCTGATCGTCGGCCTGGTCCGCCGTCTCCACGGCCTCGCAGGCGAGGTCTCGGTGGAGGTGGTGACGGATTTTCCCGGGAGATTCGTCCCCGGCGCCGCCCTCGTGTGGCGAGCAGGCGCCGCCGAGAAGACCGTCACGGTGTGCAGCGTGCGCCCGCACGCGAAGCGCCTGCTGCTCGGTTTCGCGGGGTTCGAAACGGTCGACGCCGCGCGAACGCTGTGCGGCGGCGAGCTCTGCGTTGCGGAGACCGACGCGCAGCCCGCGCCCGAGGGCTTCTACTATGCCCACGAGGTGCGTGGATTCGCCTGCGAGGACGCGTCCGGCCGGCTTCTCGGAACCGCCACAGGCCTCGAAGCGACGCCGGCGGGTTCGATGCTGACGGTCGACGCGGAGGGCCGCGAGGTCCTCGTTCCCTGGACACACCCGATCGTCGTCCGCGTCGAGCGTCTCGAGCGGCGCATCGTTCTCGATCCGCCCGACGGTCTCTTCGACCTGTGAGAGGCTCTTGCTCGAGCGGTCCCGCGCCATGCACGTCGAAATCCTGACCATCTTCCCGGCGTACTTCGAGTCGCCCCTGCGCGAGAGCCTTCTCGGCAAGGCGATCGTGGCGGGACTGGTCGACGTGACGGTGACCGACATCCGTGCGTTTGCGGAGGGCCGCCACCGCAAAGTGGACGACGAGCCGTACGGCGGGGGAGCGGGGATGGTGATGATGGCCCCCGTCGTGACGGCGGCGGTCGAGGCGCGACGGCAGCCCGAAGGCCTGCCGCCGGCGTGGACCGTTCTCATGACGCCCGAAGGCAGGCGCCTCGATCACTCGCTCGCCGCCGAGCTGGCGAGCCGTCCTCGCGTCGTTCTCGTCTGCGGCCGTTACGAGGGCATCGACGAGCGCGTTCGCGAGCTCGGCCTCTTCGACCAGGAGATCTCGGTCGGAGACTTCGTTCTCCCGGGTGGCGAGGCGGCGGCCCTGGCCCTGACGGAGGCGGTCACGCGCCTGGTGCCGGGAGTCGTCGGCGCGGCCGAATCGCTCGAGAGCGAATCCTTTCTGAGGGAGCGCCTGGACTACCCGCACTTCACGCGCCCCCGGGAGTTCCGCGGCCTGGCCGTCCCGGAGGTCCTCCTCTCGGGCGACCACCGGCGGATCGTCCGATGGCGGGCGGCCAGGGCGCTCGAGCGCACGCGGCAAAGACGACCGGATCTGCTCGAAAGGCGACCTCCCGAACCCGGGGAGGGCGACGAATAGCGGTTCGGCCGCAAGTGGCCTGATTCCCGAGACTTGAAACGCGAATCCCTGTTCAAGTAGAATTCGCCGCTTCCTGGGACTTCCCGCGGGTGCTGCCCGCCTGTTGTTGGAAAGGCTCGTCATGACTGATGTTCTGCTCGAAGTCGAGAAATCGTCGCTGAAGACCGGCTTGCCGGCCTTCGCGCCTGGAGATTCGGTGAAGGTCCACGTGAAAGTGCGCGAGGGCGAGAAGGAGCGCATCCAGCTCTTCGCCGGCGTCGTGATCGCGCGACGGGGCGGTGGCTCCCGCGAGACGTTCACCGTCCGCAAGATCTCGGGCGGAATCGGCGTCGAGCGCGTCTTCCCGCTCCACTCGCCGATCATCGACAAGATCGAGGTCGAGCGCCATGGCAAGGTGCGTCGGGCCAAGCTGTACTACCTCCGCGGCCGCAAGGGCAAGGCCGCGCGCATCGACGAGAAGCAGACCGAACAGTAGCGCGGCTCGCAGAGACCGTGACGTCCGACCCGCTCGCCGCGCTGTTCGCCGAGCTGGGCCGCCTGCGAGCGCTGACGCGATTCGAGTCGGAGCTCTCCCGGCGCGGCTTCGGGCGCATCGCCGGCGTGGACGAAGCGGGCCGCGGCTCGCTGGCCGGGCCGGTCGTGGCGGCGGCGGTGATCCTTCCGCCGGGGTGCGTGCTGCCCGGCCTCGATGACTCCAAACGGGTCGACCCGGAGCCACGCGCGCGCCTG
>DATMNJ010000078.1:0-4685 GCA_035569175.1 Thermoanaerobaculia bacterium
TCGGTGTTGTCGGTGACGTAGGCGGAGGTGGCGCCCCAGTGGATGATGCCCTTGGCGGCGGGAGCGGCCACACCGAAGACGCGCACGTGTGCCATGACGTCGTGGCGCGTCCTCGCCTCCTCGGCGGCAGCGGCACGGAAGTCGACCGGCGAGAGGTGCGCGCGCATCCCGGCGAGGGCTTCCTCGGAGATCGGGAGCCCGAGGCGTCGCTGTTCCTCCGCGAGCCACAGCCAGAGTTTGCGCCAGGTTTCGAACTTGAAGCGGGGGGAGAAGAGGGCGGACATCTCCGCCGAGGCGTAGCGTTCCGTGAGGGGGTTGACGTAGGACTCAGTCATCGTCCGGGCCGGCTTCCTCCCCGAGATTGAAGAGACGGACCTCGTCGTTGCCGCAGACCAGGCACGTCGCCTCGGTGATGCGGCTGCCTTCCGTCTCGAAGACGTAGCAGGGCGTGCCGCACTGGCCGCACATGACGTACTCGATCTCCCGGTCTTCGTTGGTCTTCTTCGGAGGGTCCTTCGGGCCGTCGAGCACCATAGGGCGCCATTGTCGCACCGGTTGGGGGAGGTTTCTAGCTCGTGGTGGGCGCGGCTCCGGCCGGACGGCAGGCGAGGGAAAGGCGGGGCGTCCTTGCCCGGACATCATTTGTCCGTCGAGGGGCTATCCTGTATTCGATGTCCTCGTCGACGGTCCTCATCGGTCTGGGCTTGGCGATCCTCGCGCTCGGGGCGGCCGGGATGATGCTCGGCCTGGCGCGGGCCCGGGAGTCCGCCTCGCGGATCGACCGGCTCCTCGCCGAGACGGCTCGCGCTCGGGAGGCTTCGCAGTCGGTCGACCGCCGATTCGAGGAGCTGCGAGGCTCCCTCGAGACTCGGGTCGGCGGCGTGGAGAGACGCCTCGACAGCGGCCAGCAGTCGATCGCCGATCACCTCGGAAAATCGGGGAGCCTCCTGAAGGAAGTGGGCGAGAAGCTCGGTCGTCTCCACGAGGCCTCGCAGCGGATCGAGAAGCTGGCCGGCGAGGTCACGCGCCTGGAAGATCTCCTGAAGCCCCCCAAGTTGCGGGGCACCCTCGGCGAGATGTTTCTCGAGCAGGCGCTCGCGCAGGTCCTGCCGCCGGGCGCCTATGCCACCCAGCACCCTCTCGGCGACGGCGTCGTGGTCGATGCCGTGGTTTTCGTCCAGGACCGGCTGGTTCCGATCGACAGCAAGTTCCCGCTCGAGAACTATCGTCGGGCGCGGGAGGTCGAGGACGAGGGGGAGAAACGGCGCGCCCGTCAGCAATTCGCCCGGGACGTCAAGAAGCACGTGGATGCGATCGCCGAGAAGTACATCCGGCCGGCCGGCGGGACCTGCGACTTCGCGCTCATGTACGTGCCGGCCGAGGCCGTCTACGCCGAGATCGCCGCCGACGGAGAGGAGGCCGCGCTCGCGGACTATGCGGCTTCCCGGCGCGTGATCCCGGTCTCGCCGCGCCTGTTGTACGCCTACCTCTCGACGGTCGCGCTCGGCCTGCGAGGCATCGCCCTCCAGGAGAACGCGAAGGAAGTCCACCGCAACCTCGCGGACCTCTCGCGACTCTGGGACCGCGTCGGCGGCCCGCTCGAGAAACTCGGCGGGCACCTGACCAACGCCTCCAAGCAATACGAGGAAACCTCGCGGGCCTTCGAGCGGTTCACCACCCGGCTCGAGACGATCGCCGAGAAGGCGGACGCCGAGATCGAGGGTGCCGAAGGCCCGGCCCTCCCGCCGCTTCCGCCTTCCTGACGCTCGCCGCGTCCGCGCCCGGCGAGGGATCGCAACGGGACGAGGCCCCGGCCGGTCAATGACTTGAAGCGGGCGCGGCGGCGCCGAGCCTTCCGCCCGGGTCCCGCGATCCGGTACTATCCGCCCTTCTTCCGCAAGCCCATATGAGCCTCAGAGTCACTTCCGAGATCGGCAAACTCAAGTCCGTCCTGGTCCACCTGCCTGGGCCGGAGATCGATCGCATGGTGCCCTCCATGATGGAAGAGCTCCTGTTCGACGACATCTTGTATGGCAACCGGGCCCGCGAGGAGCACCGCCGCTTCCAGCAGGTGCTGGGGTACGTCGCCGACGAGGTCCTCGAGATCCAGGACCTGCTCGAAGAAGTCCTCCAGGTGCCCGAGCAGCGCAGCGCCATCATCGACGACCTCGCCAAGACGCTCGGGTGGGGGCCGGACATGGAGGCGCGTCTGCGGGACTTGACCGCCGAGCAGCTGGCCGGCGCCCTGGTGACCGGGATCGAGAAGCCCAGCCCCGAGAGTGCGAGCGCCGCATCCGAGCTCTACGAGCTGGCGCCCATTCCGAACTACTTCTTCCAGCGGGACCCGCTGGTCGTGGTCGGGGAGCGTGCAATCCGCGGATCGATGGCCACGTCGGCCCGGCAGCGCGAGCCGCTTCTCTCCGGTTACGTCCTGTCCCTCCACCCGCGCTTTGCCACGCCGGAGGGAGGGAAGTTCTGGTTCCAAGAATTCTCGGCCGACTATGGGAAGCCGGCCTCGTATGCCCGGATGCGCCCCACCCTCGAGGGCGGCGACGTGCTCGTGCTGCGCGAGGACCTGCTCGCGATCGGATACAGCGAGCGCACCGAGAAGACCACGATCGAGCGCCTCGCCGAGTCGTTCAAGAAGCTCAAGTCGCCGATCAAGCGCATCCTCGTCGTGGCGATCCCGCCGGCGCGCTCCTACATGCACCTCGACACCGTGTTCACGATGATTTCGCAGGACGAGTGCCTCGTGTACGGCCCGATGATCCTGCCCGACGGGGCCGAGGAGGCGGACGTTTACGAGTGTGACTTGACCAAGCGCGAGATCACGTGGACGACCGAGAAAGACCTTCTCTCTGCTCTCAAGACGCAGAAGCTCGATGTCAAGCCGATCCGCTGCGGCGGCCAGGACCCCATCGCCGAGCGCCGCGAGCAGTGGACCGACGGCGCCAACGCCTTCGCGCTCGCCCCCGGCGTCGTCCTCATCTACGACCGAAATGAGGCGACGGCGGCCGAGCTCGCCCGCGTCGGCTACACCGTGGTGGACGAGGCGGATCTGTTGCTCGGCAAGGAAGAGCTCGAGCTCTGGAAGCCCTCCAAGAAGTACGTGGTTCTGCTCGCCGCCCACGAGCTGTCGCGGGCCCGGGGCGGCCCCCGCTGCATGACGATGCCGCTGGTCCGAGAAGACGTGAAACCGTGAGTGTCGCGGGGCTCCCTCCCTGTCGATGAACCCCACGCCCTTCTTCTCCTTCGTCCGGCCCCTGGCGGTCGTCGCGTTCGGCGGCAACGCGTTGCTGCGCCCCGAGGACGACGGCTCGACCGCGCAGCAACTCGAGCGCGCGCGCGAGGCCGTCCGCATGCTCCTCCCGATCATCGGAAAGGGCTACGAGCTGATCGTCGTGCACGGCAACGGACCGCAGGTCGGCAACATCCTGATGCAGGCGGAGGAGGCCGCGGACAAGATCCCTCCCCAGACCCTCGACTTCTGCGTCGCCCAGACGGAAGGCTCGATGGGGTTCCTGCTCGAGCTCGCGTTCGACAACGAGCTGCCGCGTGCCGGCTTCCGCAAGCAGGTCGTCACGATCATGACCCAGGTCGAGGTGGACGCCGCGGACCCGGCATTCCTGAAGCCGTCGAAGCCGATCGGTCCGTTCTTCTCGAAGGAGAAGGCCGAGCTCATGCAGCGGACGGCGGGCTGGACGATGATCGAGGACGCGGGACGCGGCTGGCGCAAGGTCGTCGCGTCGCCAAAGCCTCGCGAGGTGCGGGGCGTCGACGTCGCGGCCGCATTGATCAACCGCGGCCACATCGTGATCGCGGCAGGGGGCGGCGGGATCCCGGTCGTCGTGACCGACGACGGCCAGGTCCGGGGCGTCGAGGCCGTGATCGACAAGGATTATGCGGCGTCGATGCTGGCGGCCTCCCTGTCGGCCAACCTGTTCATCGTTCTGACCGGCGTCGACCGCGTGTCCCGGGACTTCGGGAAGCCGACGCAGACGGAGCTCTCCGAGATCGACGTTCCGACCGCGAAGCGCCTGCTGGCCGAAGGGCAGTTTCCGCCCGGCAGCATGGGGCCGAAGATCGATGCCGCGATCCGCTTCGTCGAGGCCGGCGGCCACGAGGTCCTCGTCACGCGGGCCGAGTCTCTGGCCGAGGCTCTCGAGGGCCGGACGGGAACGTACATCCGACCGCGGCGATGAGCGAGACGTCCGAGGCGCCGTTCCTGCCCCCGCCGCCACCGTCCGAACCGCGCCGCTCCCCGTTGGGCGGCGCGTGGCCGTTCTATGCCGCCGGCGTCCTGGTCGCCGCGACGCTCCTGGCGGTCTACGTGATGCTGCACCCGCGGCACGCGGGCGCGTCGGGAGCCGACGCGGGAATTCCGGCGACCGTCACGGCGGAGGAGGGGTCGCTGCAGCGGGAGCCCTCGCCCAAGGGTTCACCGCTCGCGACGCTCGCGCAGGGCAAGCGTGTTCGCGTGTTGGCGGAATCCGCGCGGTGGGTCGAGGTCGAGGCGGACTCCACCAGGGGGTTCCTGCCGGCCGACGCGATCGAGCGCGACGCCGACCGGGACGCGCGGGACCGGCGGGCGAAGACGTTGCTCGCCTTCGCGCCCGTCTACGGCGTCGTCGGCGAGGACACCGAGATCGCGCTGGCGCCATATCCGCTGGCCGCGCGCGGGGGGC
>DATMNJ010000079.1:0-4066 GCA_035569175.1 Thermoanaerobaculia bacterium
TCGAACGGTGTCCGGGCCTTCGACCGGCGAGTACGTCTCGGCGATCAAGGACACCGGGCGGACCAGCCGCTTCGGAGCGTTTCGCTGGGAAGGAGACGTTCCGGCCGGCGCGAAGCTCGAGTTCGCGTTCCGGTCGGGCGAGTCTTCGACGCCGGACGTGACGTGGAGCGCGTGGTCGAGTTGGGACGACGGCGGCGCGGGCTCGCTCGAGATCCGGGCCCCCGAAAGCCGCTACTTCCAGTGGAAGACCCGGATGTCGGGCCGCGACGGGGCGTCACCGAGCGTGCGTCGGGTGGACGCCGCCTATCGCAACCGCAACGCCACGCCGGTCGTGGACACGTTCGCGGCGCTCGAGCCGGCCGAAGTGCTGGCCCGCTCGGGCTCCAGCGGTGCGAACGTCTACGAGGCCTCGACGCCCGACGAGAAGGGGATCTTCACCGGACTCGAGGAGTCCCGCTCGGAGGGCGCGCCACGGAAGCTCTACCGGAAGGGCTTCCGCACGCTCCAATGGAAGGCCTCCGATCCCGACGGCGACGCGCTCGTCTACGAGATCGAGCTTCGCCCCGCAGCCGGGGGACGCTGGATCCTGCTGCGCAAGGACCTCCGGGACACCTTCTACTCGTTCGATTCCACGTCGCTCCCCGACGGGGAATACGTCTTCCGTCTCACGGCATCCGACGGGGACTCGAATCCGGGCGATGCCCGCACCGGCTCTCGTGAGTCGGCGCCGGTGCGGATCGACAACACGCCCCCGGCGGTCCGCGAGCTCTCGCGCTCGGCCGGCGTTTTCGAGTTCGAGGCCGTCGATGCCGCATCGCCGATCCTCGAGGCCGAGTACAGCGTGGACGCGAAGAAGTGGAACCGGGTCGAGCCGAAGGACGGGCTCTCCGACTCGCCGAGAGAAACGTACTCTCTCAAGATCCCGCCCGACGCGCGCGGCGGCTACCTCCTGGTGCGCGTCACCGACGCCGCGCGCAACGTCGCGGTCGCGTCGTTCGTCGCGCCCTGAGGCGGGCGCACCCGTCCGGTTTCCCGCGCCCGGGTCCCGGTTCGGCGTCATAATCCCCGGAGCATGAGACGCGGTTTTGCGGCGCTCTTCCTGGGCCTCCTCGGCGCCGCGGCCTGTCGCGGGCGGTCCGAGACGCGCTCGGCGCCGCTTTCCACGCCACCCGTGCCAACGCCCTCGGCGGTCGCCGCGCCGCCGCTCGGCTTCCTGGACGAATCGCGGCAGGGCACCCCGGTCGACGGGGGAGTCCTGCGCCGCCGCCTGACCGGCGAGCCGACGACCCTGAACGGCGTTCTCCAGTCCAGCCTGCCCGAGGCACAGGTGCTTCAGTACGTCCAGCGGAATCTCTTCGACTTCGACTCCGGCCTGCGGCTGGTGCCGGGCCTCGCGGAGGGCATGGAGACCTCGGCCGATGGCCTCGCGTACACGATCACGCTCAGGGCGGATGCCGTCTGGGAGGACGGCAGACCCGTCACGGCCCGCGACGCCGTCTTCACGATACGGAAGATCGTCGATCCGAAGGTCCCCGCGCAGGTCTTCAAGCCCCTCTTCGAAGAGCTCGTCTCGGTCGAGGCCGTCGGCGAGCGGCGCTTCACACTGCGCTTCTCGAGGCCCTATGCCTTTCGGCCGATGGCGTTCGTCTTCCCGGTCCTGCCGGCCCGCCGTTTCGAGGGACGGGACTTTCTCAAGGCGAAGGACAACCGTGCCCCGCTCTCCGACGGGCCGTACCGCTTCGTCTCGTGGAAGACGCAGGAGACGATCGAGCTCGAGCGCAACGAGAGATACGCCGGGCCGCGCGGCCACTTCGACCGGATCCTCTTCCGGATCGTCCCCGACAACACGACGGCGTATCGCATGCTCCTCGATGACACCCTCGACGAGGACGAGCTGGACGCCGGCCTCAAGCAGAAGGCCGGGGCGGACCCGGCGTTTACGGCCTGCTGCCGGCTGGTCGAGTTCTACAACCTCGACTACAACTACATCGTCCTGAACAATCGGTCGCCGCTCTTCGCGGACGCGCGCGTCCGGCGGGCGATGACGATGCTGCTGGACCGGGCGTCGATCGTCCGCGGGCTCTACCGCGGCTCGGCCCGGGTCATCTCCGGCCCGTGGGCCCCGGATTCCCCGGCCTACGACGCGCAGGTTGCACCCCTTCCCTTCGATCCGGTCGAGGCCGCGCGTCTTCTCGACGAGGCCGGTTGGAAGGCGGCCGCTCCGGGCGCAGCGCGGGAGAAGGACGGCCGGCGCTTCGAATTCGATCTTCTCGTTTCGGCGGGCTCCGACGTCGGCCGCCAGATCGACGAGATGCTCTCGGCCGAGCTCGCCCGTGTCGGCGTCACGGCGCGCGTGCGGACGCTCGAGTGGGCCGCGTTCGTCGAGAAGGTGGATGCCGGAGCCTTCGAGGCGGCATCGCTCGCGTGGTCGGCGGTGGACCCCAACCCGGACCCCTATTTCTACTGGCACTCGTCTCAGTGCGCGCCCAACGGCATCAACGACGGCTGCTTCTCCAGCCCCGAGGCCGACCGGCTCATGACCGAGGCGCGGCAGGAGCTGGACCCGGATCGCCGGCTCGCGAAGCTCCACGGTCTCCACCGATACCTCCGGGACGAAGCGCCCGCGATCTTCGTCGTCAACGCCGCGCGCAAGTACGCGTTCCGCAAGCGGGTGCGCGGGCTCTCGACCTCGCCGCTCGGCCTCTACGGGATCTGGCCGGGGCCCCTGGCATGGTGGGCGGCGCCGGGGACGGGGCAGTGATCGCCTACGTCGTGCGGCGGCTCCTGCTTGCCGTACCGACGCTCTTCGGCATCGCGGTGATCGTCTTCGTCCTTCTCCACCTCGCGCCCGGGACGCCGGGCGCCGGAGGAGCGGATTCTGTGCGGCGCGTCAGCGGGAAGGCCGCCGCCGAGATGCGGCGCCTGTACGGCCTCGATCGGCCGCTGCCCGAGCAATTCGCGAAATGGATGGGGCGCGTGGCGCGCCTCGACCTGGGCGAGTCGTTCGTGGACCATCGCCCGGTCTCCGAGAGGATTCGCGAGGCCTTGCCGCACACGCTTGCCCTGAACGGCCTGGCGCTGCTCTTTGCGCTGGCGTTCGCGATCCCCCTCGGGGTCGTGGCCGGCGGGAACCCCGAGAGCGCGTTCGACCGGACTTCGGGCGCCGCCCTCTTCGCCCTCTACTCCCTGCCGACGTTCTGGGCGGCGCTACTCCTGCAGACGCTGTTCTCGGTCAAGCTGCGCTGGCTCCCTCTCTTCGGCACGGTCTCCGACGGCGCGCCGGAAGGCGTGGCCGGCCTCGGCGACCGGCTCGCTCACCTGGTCCTCCCGGTGACCTGCCTGACTTACGGGACGCTCGCGTTCGTCGCGCGCCTGGTCCGGTCGGGGGTCGCAGAAGCCCGCTCGGGCGACTACGTGCTGGCCGCCCGGGCCCGCGGGGCGTCGCGCCGGCAGGCGATCTGGCACCACGCCTTTCCGAACGCGCTGCTTCCGGTGCTGACGCTGATCGGCCTGCTCCTGCCGGCCCTCCTTTCGGGTAGCGTGATCGTCGAGAAGATCTTCGCCTGGCCGGGCCTCGGCCGCCTCTACTTCGACTCGATCCTGGCGAGGGACTACCCGGTGATCCTCGCCCTGTCTCTGTTGTCGGCCGTCGCCACGCTCGTCGCCACGCTCGCCGCCGACATCGCCCTCGCGGCGGTCGATCCCCGCGTTCGCGACGGGGCGGCGGGGTAGGGCGTTCCGTGCGCATTCGGCTCTTCGCGGCGCGACTTCCGCCGAGCGGTCGGGTGGCGGCCGCGGTCGTGGCCGGCCTGTGGCTCGTCGCGGCCTGCTCTCCGCTCTTTGCCGGTCGGGCGCGCACGATCCACCTCGAGGAGCGGTTCCTGGCTCCCTCCGCGGCGCATCCCTTCGGGACGGACGATCTCGGGAGGGACCTGCTCGCCCGCGTCGTCGCGGCGACGCCGATCTCGCTGGCGATCGGACTGGTCGCGGCCGCCGTATCGCTCGGGATCGGGTTCGCCGTCGGGGCCACCGCCGGCTACTTCGGAGGTGTCGTGGACCTGGCCCT
>DATMNJ010000080.1:0-3104 GCA_035569175.1 Thermoanaerobaculia bacterium
AGCAGAAAACGTAGCGGTCCAGCACGCGCGACGGCGAGCCGGACGGGCCCGTGCGGCCGGGATCGGTCGGCCCGAAGAAGGCGGCGACGGGCGTGCCGACGGCCCCGGCCAGGTGCATCGGGCCGGAGTCGTTGGTGACCGCGACGCGCGCGAGCGAGATCGCCGCGGCGAGCTCCACCGGATCGAGCGCCGCGCCGAGAACCGCCGGCCGCGTGCGCGCCGCCGCCGCGACGCGGGCGCCCAGGTTCTCCTCGCCGGGTCCCACGAGGAGCGCACAGGGCAGGCCGCGCTCCGCCAGCGCGTCGGCGAGGCCCGCGAAGCGTTCGGCCGGCCACCGCTTCGTCCGGGCGAAGGCGCTGCCCGGGCAGAGGGCGGCAAAGCGCGCGCCGCCCGGGATTCCGGCAGCCGAGAGCGCGGCGGCGGCCTTGCCGCGCGCGGCTTCGGAAATCGGCAGCCGCGGCGGGTCGGTGTCCGGGGCGATCCCGTTGGCGTCGAGGAGCGCGTCGTAGTCGCGCAGCTGGTGAAGCGTCCCGGGCGGAGGCGCAAGGGCTCCCGTCAGCAGCCAGCCGCGCCCTTCCGTCGCGTACCCGATCCGGCGCGGAGCACCCGAGGCGCGGGCGAGCAGCGCGGCGCGGTACGAATTGGGCAGGAGCCACACCTGGTCGAACCGGCCGCGGCGCGCGGCGAGGGCGTCCGCGGCGAACGACGCACGGGGGAGGACCTCGTCGGCGCTGCCCTCGGCGCGGTAGACCGTTGCGGGGCCGCTGCGCGCGAGGACCGCGATCCTTCCGTCCGGCCCCGCCCGCCGCAACGCTCTCAGCAGCGGCAGCGACATGACCGCGTCCCCGATCCAGTTCGGGGCGACGACCAGCCGTTTCACGCCGACCCTTCCGGGTTCCGGTCCGCCGCCTGGCGTCCGCCGCCGGCCGGATCCTCCGGCCTCGTTCTCCACCGGTTGTGCATCCACAGCCAGACTTCGGGCTTGCCGCGCACGGTGGCCTCGGTGACTTCCATGTAGCGGGCGGTCGCGCGGCGGACGGACTCCTCGCGGTCGAGCTCCGGCGACCGGAACTCGTCGGCGAGGATCGGCGTGCCGAGCTCGAGACGGTAGCGGCCCGCCCCTTCCGGCCACACCATCGCCGGCACGACGGCGGCGTCGGTCTTCAGCTGGAAGAGGGCGAGCGCCGGCGTGGTCGCCGCCAGCCTTCCGAAGAACGGGACGAACACCGCCTCTCGCGCGAGGACGTTCTGGTCCACGAGGATCGCCACGGTTTCGCCCTGGCGGAGCGCCCGCAGGATGTCGCGCGCCGCGTCGCGCTTGGCGATGAGCCGGTTGCCGAAGCGCGTGCGCCGGCGAGCGAGCTCGCGCTCGAGGCGCGGGTTGTCGAGAGGTCGGACGACCGGCGCGATGGGGCCGGCGATCAGTCCGGCGCGGATCGCGCCGAGCTCCCAGCCTCCGAAGTGCGCCGAGAGCAGGAAGACGCCGCGGCCCCGTGCGCGCGCGGCGGCGAGGTTCTCTTCGCCCACGACGCGGACCCGAGAGCGGATGTCGGCCTCGGACATCCCGGAGACCTGCAGAAACTCGACGAAGGCCGTCCCGAGCCAGCCCGCGGACTCGCGAGCCAGGCGGGCGATCTCGGCGTCGCTCTTGTCGGGGAACGCCGCTCGCAGGTTCTCCGACTGGATCCGGCTCCGCGAGGACCCGATGCGCGCATACGCCCGGACCGCGGCGGCGCCCAGGCCCGCGGCCGCGCGGCGGGGCAGGAGCGCGAGCAGGCCCGCGGCGATCCGGAAGGCCGCGAGCTCGGCGGCGTCCCGGGCGGCCGAGCGGCGCTTCGGGGCCGCGGCGGCGCGCGCCGCGTCCGCGCTCAGGGCCGGGCCTCCGTGCGGGGCGGCAGCCGCGAGGCGAGGAAGCCGAAGAATCCCGACTCCTCCACCTCCACGCCGAGGCGCACCGTCACGACCGGCAGCGGCGCCTTGCCCGCGAGCTTGACGGCGTCCTTCTCGGTCGTGATGAGCAGGCTTGCCCCGGTGCGATCGGCGGCGCTCCGGATGCGTTCGACTTGCCGTGCCCCGTAGCGCTGGTGGTCTCGAAAGTCGAGGCGCTCCTCCGGGGCGAGAGAAAGCTCGGCGAGCGTCGCGGCAAATCCCGAGGGATTCGCGACCCCACACACGGCCAGCAGTCGCCGCGGGGACAGCTGATCCGGCTCGATCGAGGCCCCGTGCTCGTCGCGCAGGCCCGTCGGCCGAATGCGCGCGTGAAAGACGGGCGCTCCGGGAGCCAGCCGCGCCAGAGTCGCGCGGGCCTCGAGTGTCGGCCAGCCACGGTCCACGCGGGTGAAGATCACGGCGTCGGCGCGGCGGACGGCGCCGACGGGCTCGCGCAGGCGGCCGGCGGGAGGCAGTTTTCCGCCCCCGAACGGGTCGCGTGCGTCGAGCAGCAGCAGGTTGACGTCCCGCTGGACCGCGAGGTGCTGGTAGCCGTCGTCCAGGAGAAACAGGTCGGCGCCGAGGTCGGCCGCCCGCCGCGCCGCATCCGCCCGCCGCTCGCCGACGACGACGAGAACGCCGGAGGTCGCGCGCGCGAGGGCCACCGGCTCGTCGCCGCCTTCGTCGGGGGAGACGAGCGGGCCGTCTCCGGCGCCGACGACGACGACCCCGCGCGACCTTCGCCCGTAGCCGCGCGACAGGATCGCGGGGCGCCATCCCTCGAAGCGCAAACGCCGAGCGAGAAACTCGACGAAGGGCGTCTTCCCGGTGCCGCCGAGGGTCAGGTTGCCCACTGAGATCGAGGGCCGCGGCAGGGCGCGCGCCGAGAGGCGGCCCGAGGCGTACCAGCCGGCGCGCAGGCTCACGGCACGTCCGAAGAGGGCGGAGAAGGGCGCGAGGATCACGACGCCGCCCCGCGCGCGGCCGCCGCGGGGAGAAGGGCCAGGACCGCGGCGGCCGTGCGCTCGGCGGCGCCCCGGCTCTCCGCGACGAAGCGGGCCGCCTCGCCCCCCTGGGCGCGCGCCGTCTCGGGGTCGGCGAGGGCCGCGGCGAGCGCACGGGTCAGCGCCGCCGTCCCGGTCACCCGCTCCAGGATGCCGCGCGCCTGCCCTGCC